>NZ_JACVYG010000034.1:0-115173 GCF_014712245.1 Streptomyces sp. 5-10 | reverse complement strand
CCCGCCACCGCGGCCGCCGGGGCGGGCGCGGACGCCGCGGCAGGGGCCGCGGCCAAGGGGGTGCCCACCCCCAAGGACCTCGCCGATCTGGGCCGCGGCCCGGCCGGGCCCGGCGGCCAGGCGGACCGGCAGCCGGCCGGCGCCACGCTGCGCTGGTCCTCCGACAAGGGCTGGATCGACCGGGGTCCAGGCGCCGGGATGGGGGAGCCGCCGGAGACCGCCAACCTGCCGATGCTGGCCCAGCTCACCAGCGCCGAGCAGCGCTGGGCCGACCGTGAGGAGGACATCACCGCGGTCAGTGGCGACCCGTTCGAGGTCGGCCAGGTCTTCGCCCGCCGCTGGACGGATCGGCTCGCCGATCCCGCGCACCTCCAGCAGCTCTCCACGGAGTACCCCCGCATTCCGCACCGCATCGACGGTGAACTGCTGCGTTACGCGGCCCGCTTCGGGCTGCTGGCCCACAAGGACGACCAGATCGACGAGCACGACCGCTATGCGATCCGGGCGGGCTTCTGGCGCGAGATCGACCTCCGCTCGGCGGCGGAGCACGCCCAGGCAGGCGGCTAGGACGCCTGCGGCGGGCTGCTCCCCTCCCCGCCCCTTCCCGAAACCGGGGCTCCGCCCCAGCCCCCGAAACTGGGGCTCCGCCCCAGCCCCCGGGTCTGGGTTCTGCCTTAGCCCTCGGTCCGGGGTTCCGCCTCAGGTCCCGGGTCTGGGCTCTGCCTCAGCCCCCGGCCCGGGGCTCCGCCTCAGCCCTCGGTCCGGGGTTCTGCCTCAGTCCCCGGGTCTGGGTTCTGCCTCAGCCCTCGGTCCGGGGTTCTGCCTCAGTCCCTGGGTCTGGGTTCTGCCTCAGCCCTCGGTCCGGGGTTCTGCCTCAGCCCCTGGGTCTGGGTTCTGCCTCAGCCCCCGAAACCGGGGCTCCGCCTCAAACCCCGAAACTGGGGTTCCGGCCTAAGCGCTCCGCTGGAAGTGCTGCGATGTGTCGTCGGCCGTCTGCGGCGCCGTCGTGGCTGGTCGCGCCCGCGCGGCGGAGCCGCACATCGACACAGCCCCGCGCCCCTTCGGGGCGCTGCCGAACCAGAGCGGCCTTCCTCCGACCCGCTTAGCCCCCGGGTCGGGGCTTCGTCCCTTTCCGTAGCGTCCATATGCGGCTCCGCCGCGTGGTGGGGTCCCGACCGGGGCCTCGGGGTCCAGGGGTGGAGCCCCTGCCGCGCGGCGGAGCCGCACATCGAACCAAGTGCCCCGAGGGCCCCGAAGGCGGGAGCGGGTGTTTGGGCGCGTACCCTCATAGCTCGTGAGGACGGGCACGAAACAGGCGACGAGTGGCGATGTGGTGTGCACCGTGCGCGGCCTGGTCAAGACCTATCCCGCGGCGCGCGGCCGGCGCGGGGCGCCCGCCACGCCCGCCGTCCGGGCCAGCGACGGCATCGACCTCGATGTGGTGCGCGGCGAGGTCTTCGGGCTGCTCGGGCCCAACGGCGCAGGCAAGTCCACCCTCGTACGGCAGCTCACTGGCCTGCTGCGGCCCGACGAGGGCCGGGTGCGGGTGCTCGGCCACGATCTCGTACGCCACCCCGAGCGCGCCGCCCGGCTGCTGGGCTATCTCGGCCAGGACTCGACCGCGCTGGACGAGCTGACCGTCTCCCTCGCCGCCGAGACCACCGCGCGGCTGCGCGGCCTGGAGACCCGCGCGGCCCGTGCCGAGCGGGACGCGGTGATCGAGGAGCTGGGGCTCGGGGAGGTCGCCGGGCGCCCGCTGAAGAAGCTCTCCGGGGGCCAGCGGCGGCTGGCCTGCGTCGCCGCCGCGCTGGTGGGGGAGCGCCCGCTGCTGGTGCTGGACGAGCCCACCAGCGGGATGGACCCGGTCGCCCGGCGCGCCGTATGGGCGGCCGTGGACCGGCGGCGGGCCGAGCGGGGGGTGACGGTGGTGCTGGTCACCCACAATGTGATCGAGGCGGAGACGGTGCTGGACCGGGTCGCCGTGCTGGACCGCGGCCGGGTCATCGCCTGCGACACGCCCGCCGGGCTCAAGGCGCTGGTGGCCGACGAGGTGCGGCTGGAGCTGGTGTGGCGCACCGAGCCGCCACTGGACGTGCCCGAGGTCGCCGCGCTGTGGAAGGCCGCCGAGGCGGCCCGGGCCGCCGCCGACGCCTCCGGGCGGCGCTGGACGCTCCGGCTGCCACCGGATGACGCGCGCGCCGCCATCGCCACCGTGACCGGCGGCCCCGCCTTCGCCGCGCTGGACGATTTCACCCTTGCCACGCCGAGCCTGGAGGATGTGTACATCGCCCTGGGGGGCCGTGCCGAGGGCGCGGAGGGCCTGGTGAAGGCGTGACCGCCGGGGCGAGCCGGTGAACGCGTCGGTGACCGTGACCGTATTCGAGCCGTAAGAGGCGAAGAGGAGCAGCACAACGTGAGTGTCATGCCCGCCGTGTCCGGTGTGTCCGGGGCCACCGGTGTGCCTGGTGTGTCCGGCGCGTCTGCTGGGCTGCCCGGTGCGTCCGGTGTTTCCGGTACCTCGGGGGCGTCCGGTGACGCCGGTACCTCGGGTGCGTCTGGTGACGCCGGTGAGGCCGGTGACGTGCCCGCGCCGCTGGCGGCCCGGGCGCGGCTCTTCCCCGCGCTCGTCGCGGTCTACCGCGCCCAGCTCTCACGGGCCCGGGTGGCCCGGATCCCGCTGCTCTTCGTCGCCACCTTCCAGTCCATCGGGATCATGATCCTGATGCGCGGGGTGGTGGACGGCGGAAGCGAGGCGCGGTCGGTGGTGGCCGGGTCGAGCGTGCTGGTCGTCGCCTTCGTGGCGCTCAACCTGCTCGCGCAGTACTTCGGCCAGCTGCGGGCCAGCGGCGGTCTTGACCACTACGCGACCCTGCCGGTGCCGCCCTCGGCCGTGGTGCTCGGGGCGGCCGCCGCGTACGCCTCCTTCACCGTGCCCGGGACCGCCGTCACCGCGGTGATGGGCAGTGTGCTCTTCCAGCTGCCCATGACGAACCTGTGGATCCTCCTCGCCGTGATCCCCCTGTCCGGCGCCGCCCTCGCCGGACTCGGCGCCGCCCTGGGGCTGCTCGCCCCGCGCCAGGAACTCGCCACGCTGTGCGGCCAGTTGGGGATGTCCGCCGCGCTGCTGCTCGGCGTGCTGCCCGCGGCCCGGATGCCGCAGGTGGTGTCGTACGCGCGCGATCTGCTGCCGTCGACGTACGGTGTGGAGGCCCTGGCCCGGTCCTTCGACGGGCAGCCCGACTGGTGGGTGGTCTGCGCCGACCTCGGGGTGTGCGCCGGGGTGGCCGTGGTGTCCCTCGCCGCCGCGACCTGGGCCTATCGGCGGGCGGCGGTGCGGTGACGCGCCGCGGCGAACGGCCCGCCGACCGAAGTACGCCGTCCGACTGGCACGATGACGGGGTGACCGCACCGTTGACGCCGCATGATCAGCACTCGCCGCACGACGAGCCCGCCGAGGGCCGGCCGCCGTCCCACGAGCAGCCTCCTGCCGGGGACTCCGCCGTGCCGTACCCCACCGGGTATCCCGCGCACCCGGGGCAGGCTTCCGGGCATCCGGACCACGCCGAGCACTCCGAGCGCGCTGAGCACGCCGAGCACACCGAGTTCTCCGAGCACTCCGAGCCCGGGCCCGAGTTGCGTGCCGAACTGGTGCAGGCGTCGCTGGTCGCCATCGCGGTGGCGGTCTCCGGGGTGCTCCTCGGGCTGCTGTGGCTGTGGTTGGCGCCGAAGGTTCCCCTGGTCTCGGACGGGTCCGCCGTCTATCTGAAGAACTCGGAAGGGGAGGACGCGGTCGGCGCGGACGGGATGTTCACGCTGCTCGGTCTCGCCTTCGGGGCCGTCTCGGCCATCATCGTCTTCCTGATCTTCCGCCACGGCGGTATCGCGCTGGTCATCGGGCTGGCGATCGGCGGGGTGCTCGCCTCGGTGATCGCCTGGCGGCTGGGCGTATGGCTGGGGCCCACCTCGGACGTCGTGGCACATGCCAAGGAGGCCGGTAAGGGCGTCACCTTCGACGGACCGCTCAAGCTGGGCGCCAAGGGCGCGCTGCTGTCGTGGTCGGTGGCGGCGATGGTGATCCACCTGGTGCTGACCGGGCTGTTCGGCCCCCGGGACCCGGAGCCGGACTCGGTGGAGCAGTGGCGCGGCGCCAAGTAGCCCCACCCCAGCGGCCCAAGTAGCCACCCCAGCGGCCCGTCAGCCATGGTCGCCCCGTCAGCCGTGGTCGCCCAGTCGGTCATGGTCGCCCTGTCAGTCGTGGTCGCCCAGGCAGTCGTGGTCGCCCCGTAGCGAGGCCCCTTCCCCTGACTCCGTGGCCGGAGCCCCGGGGTCAGGGGGAGGGGGTGCTGGAGGCGCGGACGATGAGTTCGGGGCGAAGGCGCCGTGACTCCACCGGCTCGCCCTCCAGCAGGCGCAGCAGCAGCCGCAACCCCTCGCGCCCCATGTCGAGCATGGGCGAGCGCACCGTCGTCAGCGGCACCGGCAGCTCCGCCGCCAGGGGCGTGTCGTTGAAGCCCACGACGGCCACATCGGCCCCTGCCCGCAGTCCCTGGTTGCGGAGGGCGCCTATGGCGCCGATGGCCGCGAAGTCGTTCACCGCGAAGACGGCCGTCGGCGGGTTCGGGGTGTCCAGCAGCCGCGCCGTCGCGGCGTGGCCGCCGGGGACGTCGAAGCGTGAGTGGGCGATGCGGTCCGCAGGGACGGGCAGCCCCGCCTCGCGGTAGCGGTCCACCAGGCCGGCGGTGCGGTCGATACCGGTGCTGGCGTACGGCTCGCCCGCGACGACGGCGACATCGCGGTGGCCCAGCTCCAGCAGATGCTCGGCCACCAGCCGGCCGCCGAGATAGTCGTCGCAGGTCACCGAGGGATGGGCGCCGGCGGTGCGGCTGACCAGGACGAAGGGGATTCCCCGTTCGGCCACCTCGTCGAGGAACCGCCCGTCCACATAGGCGTCGCCGAAGATCATGCCGTCGACGCGCCGCCCGATGACCATATTGGTGCGGGTGCGCTGGGCTTCGGGTTGGTCGCCGGTGTTGGCGACGAAGGTGGAGAGGCCGTGTTCGGCGGCCGCTTCCTCGATGCCCTCGTAGATCGTGGCGAGCACGATGTCGGACAGCCGGGGCACCAGGACGCCCACCAGATTGCTGCGCCGGGTGCGCAGGCTGGTCGCATGGGGGTTGGGCTGGTAGCCGAGCTCGTCGGCGAGGCGGCGGATGCGCTCGACCGTGGTGGTCGAGGCGGCGCGCAGGCTCTCGTCCGGTTTGGCGTGCAACACCCGCGAAACGGTGGAGACATGCAGACCGAGCTCATCGGCGATGGTGCGCAGGGTGACCGGTCGTGCTCTCTTGGTGCCCACTCGGCTCGGCCTCCGGATGTCCCGCTGCCGCGTCCGGACCTCGGGGCGGCACGCTCAACGCGATGTTAACAGCGGACCCCTTGACACCCGCTGTCGGCCACCCACATCCTACCCAAACGATTGGCCCAAACGTTTGGGCGCGAAATTGAGTCACAAAAGCGCGCTTTCGCGCCGTGGATGAGGAGGCAGGGTGCGCAGAATCGTCGTACTGTCGACGGGCGGGACCATTGCCACGCGCCGGGACGCCCATGGCACCAGGCTCGCCGCCGATCCCGCGGACGCCCTGCTGGAGCGGCTCCCCTGGCCCCCGCCCCCTGGGGTGGCGGTCGAGGCGAGGGATGTGTTCTGCCTCGGCAGCTATCTGCTGACCCCGGCCGATATGTACGGCGTCGCCGCTGCCGTCCGCGAGGCACTGGCGGACGACGGCGTGAGCGGGGTCGTCGTCACCCACGGCACCGACAGCCTGGAGGAGACCGCGTACCTGGTGGATCTCTTCCACGGCGATCCGCGGCCCGTGGTGTTCACCGGCGCGATGCGCCCGGCGGACGCCCCGGACAGCGACGGCCCGCGCAATCTGGCGGACGCGATCGCGGTGGCCGACGCCGCCGTGGCACGCGATCTGGGGGTGCTGGTCTGCTTCGACGGGCAGGTCTACCCCGCGCGGGGGACCCGCAAGGCGCACACCACCGCGCCCGCGGCGTTCACCGCGCCCGACGGCGGTCCGCTCGGGCGGGTGGGCGACGGCGAGGTGAAGATCTCGGCGGTGCCGGTGCGCTCCAAGCCGCTCGATCCCGGCACCTTCCGCCCCGACGCGACCCGTGTCGACATCGTGGCCTGCTACCCCGGATGCGATGTCCGGGCGCTGCGCGCGGTGACCGACGCGGGCGCCCGAGGGGTGGTGCTGGAGGCCACCGGGGCGGGCAACGCCAACCCCGAGGTCGCCGAGGAGGTCGCCCGGCTCACCGCGTCCGGCGTGGTCGTCGCCCTGTCCACCCGGGTGCACGCGGGCCCCGTGGCCGCGCTCTACGGAAACGGCGGCGGCGCGGACCTGCTGCGGGCGGGCGCCGTACCCACCGGCACCCTGCGCCCTTCCCAGGCGCGGGTCCTGCTCATCGCCCTGCTCGGCGCCTACGGCGATCCACGGCGCGTGCGGGCCGAACTCAACAACTCACTGGAAAGGACCACCCATGGCTAAAGAGATCTTTGTGGCGTTCGGGGTCGACGTCGACGCGGTGGCGGGCTGGCTGGGCTCCTACGGCGGCGAGGACTCGCCCTGTGACATCTCCCGTGGCCTGTTCGCCGGGGAGGTCGGGGTGCCGCGCCTGCTGCGCCTCTTCGAGCGGAAGGAGCTGCGCACCACCTGGTTCATCCCCGGCCACTCCCTGGAGACCTTCCCCGACCAGACCCGCCAGGTGGTCGACGCGGGCCATGAGATCGGCGCCCACGGCTACTCGCACGAGAACCCGATCGCGATGACCCGGGCCCAGGAGAGCGCGATCCTGGACCGGAGCATCGAGCTGATCGAGAAGGTCTCCGGGCGCCGCCCGACCGGCTATGTCGCCCCCTGGTGGGAGTTCTCACCGGTGACCAACGAGCTGCTGATCGAGCGCGGCATCGCTTATGACCACTCGCTGATGCACAACGACTTCCACCCCTACTACGTCCGGGTGGGCGACAGCTGGACGAAGATCGACTACTCGCGTCCGGCCGAGGAGTGGATGAAACCGCTGGTGCGCGGCGAGGAGACCGGGCTGGTCGAGATCCCGGCCAACTGGTACCTCGACGACCTGCCGCCCATGATGTTCGTCAAGGCCAGCGCGAACAGTCATGGCTTCGTCAGCCCGCGCGACCTGGAGCAGACCTGGCGTGATCAGTTCGACTGGGTCTATCGCGAAATGGACTATGCGGCCTTTACCATGACAATCCACCCCGATGTCTCGGGCAGGCCCCAGACGCTGCTCATGCTGGAGCGGCTCATCGAGTACATCAGCGGTCACGAGGGCGTGCGCTGGTCGACCTTCGACGAGATCGCCACCGACTTCAAGGCCCGCTTCCCCAGGGCCTGACACCCGAAGCTCCCCCCAGGGCCAGACCCCCGAAGCTCCCCAGGGCCTGACCCCCGAAGCACCCCTCCATCCCGGTCCCCCCGAGCGCGGCACCCCGCGCCGTGGCGCGCCTCCCTCCCCCCCGGACGACAGGTCATTTTGCCGCCCGGCCCCGGCCCCACCCCCGGCCGAAGCACGTCACCCTCCCCTTCTCCCCTTCGCCGCGACGGCGCGGCGATCCCCCGCTTCCGACAAGGGGCACCTGTCATGACCACAGTCTCCTCCGGCCCGCTCGCCCCCGCCCGCAGACTTCCGCGCATCGGCGTACGTCCCACCAGAAAGGCGACGGCCATCGCGTTCTGCGCCTGGGTGTTCGCCGTATACGACTACATCTTGTTCGGCACCCTCCTGCCGGAGATCTCCAGCCGCTTCGGATGGAGCGAGGAGCGAGCGGCCCTGGTCTCCACCCTGATATCGGTCGGAACGGCCGTCGTCGTCCTCGGCGTCGGCCCGCTCGTCGACCGGCTCGGCCGCCGTAAGGGCATGATCCTCACCGTCTCGGGCACCGCCCTGGCGTCCGCCGCTTCGGCGGGCACCATCAACGCCTCCTACCTGGTCGGCGTCCGGTCCCTGGGCGGGCTCGGACTGTCCGAACAGGCGGTCAACACCACCTATCTGAACGAGATCTACGCCGTCACCGAGGACGAGGCGATCAAGAAGCGCCGCGGCTTCATCTACAGCCTGGTGCAGTCCGGCTGGCCGATCGGCACCCTGGTGGCCGCGGCCTTCGTCGCCGTGTTCCTCCCGCTCGTCGGCTGGCGCGGCTGCTTCCTGCTGGCCACCTTCCCGGCCATCGTCATCGCCCTGCTGCGCCGCGGACTGCCGGAGACCCCGCAGTTCGAACTCCAGCGGCGCCTGCGCGAGCTGCGCCGGTCCGGCGACGAGGAAGAGGCACGACGGCTCGCCGCGGAGTACGGCGTGGACGAGACGCCCTCCGCACCACTGCTGGAGATCTTCCGCGGCCGCGCCCGGCGCAACACCCTGGTGCTCAGCTTCGCCTGGCTGGCCAACTGGTTCGGCATCCAGATCTTCAGCGTCCTGGGCACCACGGTGCTCACCAGGGCCAAGGGCGTCAGCTTCGCCAACTCGCTGCTGCTCTTCATCGTCATCAACGCCGTCGGCTTCGCCGGATACCTCTTCCACGGCTGGGCCGGCGACCGCTTCGGACGCCGCAATGTGATCGCCTGTGGCTGGATCCTCTCGGGCGTCCTCTTCGCCCTCATGCTGACCGTCGCCCACGGCACCGTCCCCGTGGTGCTGTTCTACTCCCTGGGCATGTTCTTCCTGATCGGCCCGTACGCGGCGATGCTCTTCTACATGGGTGAGTGCTACGACACCCAGTGCCGGGCCACCGGCACCTCGTTCATCAACGCGTTCAGCCAGCCCGGGGCCATCGCCGCCGGCGCCATCGCCACCGCGATGCTCGCCTCCGGCGCCCACTGGAACCAGACGGCGCTGCTCGTGGGAGCGGTCGGCACCTTCCTGTCCGGCTTCGTGATGTTCGCCGCCCGCCGGGTCGACACCCTCGAAGCCTGAACTCACCGGGAGAACGACAACAGTGCTAAGGACAGACCAGTCGGACCATCGGGTCGCCGTCATCACCGGTGCGGCCAGCGGCATCGGCCGCGCGCTCGCGGTGGAGTACGCCCGCCGCGGGGTGCGCACCGTCATCGGCAGCTACCCCGGCGACCCCCATGACCCCACCGAGACCGAGCGCCTGGTGAAGGCGGCGGGCGGGGAGTGCGCGCGGTACGAGGTCGATGTGCGCGACCCCGCGCAGGTCGAATCGTTCGCCGAACACGCCCTCGACGTCTTCGGCCGCCTGGACATCGCCGTGGCGGGCGCCGGGGTGCTGCGCCGGGCCGCGCTCGACGAACTCACCGACGCCGCCTGGGAGGACATGCTCTCGGTCGACCTGACCGGAGTGCTGCGCACCCTGCGCTCCGCGGCGCGGCGGATGGACGGACCGGGCGCGATGGTGGCGGTGTCCTCCATCGCGGGCGGGGTCTACGGGTGGGACGACCACGCCCACTACGCCGCCGCGAAGGCCGGGGTGCTCGGGCTGTGCCGGAGCCTCGCGGTCGAACTCGCCCCACGGGCCATCCGGGTCAACTCCGTCGTCCCGGGGCTCATCGAAACCCCGCAGTCCTCCGATCCGGTCAACTCCCTCGGCCCCGAGGGGCTTTCCCGCGCCGCCGGGTCCATCCCCTGGGGACGGGTCGGGCGGCCGGAGGAGGTCGCCTCCGCGATCGCCTATCTGACCTCGGACGACGCCTCGTACATCACGGGCCAGAGCCTGACCGTCGACGGCGGGCTCACCGTGCGGATGCCGGTATGAGGAGGGAGCGCTGATGGGTGCGCTGGACGGACGGACCGCGTTCATCACCGGCGGGGCCAGCGGCATCGGCCGCGCCGTCGCCGAGGCGTACACGGCCGAAGGGGCCCGGGTGGTGGTGGCCGACCGCGACGCGGAGCGGGCGAAGGCGGTCGCCGCGCGGTGCGGTGCGGCGGGACACACGGCCGTGGACGTGAGCGACCCGGCCGCCGTGGAGGCGGTGATGGCGGCGGCGGTCGGGGAGTTCGGCGGGATCGACATCCTGGTCAACGCGGCAGGCATCCTCACCGAGGCGCCGCTGATGGAGATGGACCCCCAGGTGTGGTCCGAGACCCTGGCGGTCGATCTGACGGGCGTCTTCCTCTGCTGCCGCTATGCCGTGCCCCAGATGGCCGAACGGGGCTGGGGGCGGGTCATCAACATCGCCTCGCAGCTCGGCATCAAGGGCGGCCGGTCGCTGGCCCACTACGCGGCCGCCAAGGCCGGGGTCATCGGCCTGACCAAGTCGCTGGCGCTGGAGGTCGCGGAGCGGGGCGTCCTGGTGAACGCCATCGCGCCGGGGCCGATCGACACCCCGATGGTCGCCGGGATCACCCCGGAGTGGAAGGCGGCCAAACAGGCCGAACTGCCGCTGGGGCGGTTCGGCCGGCCCGAGGAGGTCGCCCCGACCGCCGTCCTGCTCGCCAGCGACCCCGGAGGCAATCTGTACGTCGGCCAGACCCTCGGCCCCAACAGCGGCGACGTGATGCCCTAGCGCCCCACGGCCGGTGACGCGGCCCAAGGAGCTACCGGCCACGGAGACGCCGGCCAAGGGAAGGAGGTGTGCGATGTGCGGGGCGTGCGGTGAGCGTGGCGCGTTCGACTGGGCGCGGCCCTGGACCGCCGGGGTCGCGGCCCGGCGGGCGGTGGGCCTCGCCGCGGCGCGCGCGGTGGACCGGCCAGGGGTGCGGGTGGTGGCCGGAAGCGGGGGCTGGCTGGTGACCGGGCCCACCGGGGCGGCCACGGCCTGCGAAGGGCTGGGCGCGCTGGTGGCCGCCGTACGGCGCTGGGCACCGGGAGCCGAACCGGCGCCCCGCGACCCCGCGCGGCCGTCCGGGCCGCTGTCCGTACCGGCGGAGGAGGACCGGCGCGCGGGAGTCGTGCTGCGCGTCGCCCCGGGCGGGGCCCGCCACGCCGACGCCGCGCTGGGCGGCCCCGGGGAGGCGGCGGTGGTGGACTGCGCGGCCACGGCCCGCGCCGTCCTGGCCGCCCTCGCCTCGCCGCGCTGGTCCCCGCGCCGCTATCTGGAGCGGGTGGAGGGGGTGGCCGAGGCCTGGGCCCGCCCGGTGCCCGCTCTGTGGCCGCCGCCCGGAGGTCCGGACCCCTGCGCCCAGGCGGCCGACACCATGGTCCGGCTGGAGTGGGCCCGGCAGAGCGGGCGGCTGGACGGCGACGCGCTCGCCGCCCGGGGCCCGCTCGGGCCCGCCGCCGAGTACGACGTGGAGATCCGCGACGGGCAGGTGGTCCGGGCCCGGACCCGCTATCTGCCGGAGCGCGCGATCGGTGCCACCACCGCGTCGGTCAGCGACGCCAGGTCCTTGGGCGAGAGCTCGACCTCCAGCCCGCGGCGGCCTGCCGAGACGCAGATCGTCTCGTAGCCGGACGCCGACGCGTCCAGCGCCGTGGGGAGGCGCTTGCGCTGGCCGAGCGGGGAGATCCCGCCCCGCACATAGCCCGTGGTGCGCTCGGCCAGGGCCGGATCCGCCATCGTGGCCCGTTTGCCGCCCACCGCTGAGGCGAGCGCCTTGAGGTCGAGCGTGGCCGAGACCGGCACGATGGCGACCGTAAGGCGGTCATCGACGCTCGCGACGAGGGTCTTGAAGACCCGCTCCGGCGCGACGCCGAGCGCCTGGGCGGCCTCCTCGCCGTAGGACGGGGCCGCCGGGTCGTGCTCGTAGGAGTGCACGGTGAACTCCGTGCCCGCGGCGGTCAGGGCGGTGGTGGCGGGGGTGCCCGCCGAGTTCTTCCTGGTCTTCTTGGGCATGTTCGTCCGCGTCAGTTGGGGCTGGTGGGCCCGCGGGTCAGATCGACGGCCGGGAGCGACGGGAGCTTACCGATGACCGCGCTCTCGGCGCGAAGGAGTTTCAGCTCGTCGGCCAGCCGGCTCGCGGTGTCCGGCGCCTGGAGCAGCCGCTGCTTCGCGGGCGTGTCCAGCACGGCCGCGGCCGCCACCAGGTAGGAGAGGACGGACGGCTCGCCCGGCAGGTCCTGCTCGGCCGCCAGGGTGCGCTCCCGGGCGCCCGCGAGCCGCTTCTGGTACAGGCGGAAGGCCCGTACGACCCCCGAGGCCAGCGCCCCGGCGCCCTCGCCCTGCTCCTCCTCCAGCTCCTTGACCTCGGCCGTCAGATACGAACCCGAGGAGTCCACGGAGACCAGCTCGAAGCGGGTGGTGCCGGTGGCCAGCACCTCGAAGGTGCCGTCCTCCTGCTCCCGGATGGTGGCCGCGTCCGCCACGCACCCCACGGAGTAGAAGGACTTGGCGGGGTCGGGGCCGAACCCGGCCGTGGGGCCGGGGTCCGGCAGCGCGAGGGAGTCCGGGAGGCCGACCGCGCTCGGCGCGACCTCGTGGCCGTCCCTGATCGCGATCACCCCGAACCGGCGCGGCGCGTCCTCGGGGAGCGCCGACAGATCGCGCATCAGGGAGCGATACCGCTGCTCGAAGACGTTCAGGGGCATGACGAGCCCCGGGAACAGCACCGTGTTCAGCGGGAAGAGCGGAAGGCGCGCGGAGGTCACGGGGCGTAAGCCTAATGGCCCCGCGCGTCCCCTTTCACTGGTGCCGGAGCAGCCGTCACTGGCGCCGCAGCAGCCGGGACGCTCCGGCGGCGACCGCGGTGGCCAGCACCCAGCCCAGGAGGATCATGATGATGGAGGCCCATTGGACGGCGCCGTCGGGCTTCCAGTAGCCGTCCATGCCCAGGTCGATGACCGGGATCAGCAGATCGAGCGTGTACAGCGAGGCGTTCCAGTTCGGCGCTTCGTCCGGCTTCAGCGCCTCCGGCCGGTTGTGGGCGAAGAACACCGAGCCGACCGCCCACAGCACCGCCATCCACACCGCCGCCCGGCCCGGGCGGTAGCCGTAGGCCACCGTCCAGTCCTGGAGATAGCCCCACACCTTCCCGGCGAGCGGCAGCGTCTCCCGGCGGCGCCGCTGCTTGGCGAGCTGCACCTCACGCGCGTCGGCGTCCTCGCCGCTGGCCCGCATGGTGTTGGCCAGCATCTCGTACGGCTCGGGCGCGTACTCGGGCGTGGCGGCGGCCACCCACTCCAGCCGCCGGGCCAGCGGGAAGTGGCCGCGCGGGATCAGGCACTCATAGCTGAACCCGGCCATGGTCAGCCCGCCGGGCCCCGGCCAGCTCACCGACTTGTCGACGAGGTTGACCACCCGGGCGCCGGAGAGGATCACCCGTCCGCGCTGCGGCCGCTCCCCGAGGAAGCGCAGCTCGGGCGTCTGGACCCGGCGCAGCGACAGCTCCTGGTCGTTCTCCATGATGAAGCGGGCCTGGTCGAAGTCGATGGCGTCGCCGATCCGCCCGTCGTCCAGCCGGATCCCGCCCTCGCACTCGAAGCGCTGGATCCGGGTGCCGCGGGTGGGGGTGGAGGCGGTGCCGTACGGCGGGGTGGAGCCGCTGGAGTACGTGCTCACCCCGCCCGCGGTGAGGTACAGGCTGCGCTCCACGGTCAGCTGCGGCGCGTTGAGCGCGCGGCGGCCGTAAGGGTTGCGCAGCCGGCTGCCGCGCAGGCTGAGCGACACGCCGATCTGCGCCCCCCGCAGGCTCAGCTCGCCGTACGACTCGATCATGTCGGCCTGGAAGTCCTGGGCGACGGTCAGCCCGTCGGCGCTGATCGACATGCCCCGGCGGTCGCGGCGCACGATGAGCTGGTTGAGCAGTAAATCGGTGCCGATATGGGCGTCGGTGAGCCGGATCCCGTGCTCGACCACACAGCGCGGCAGATGCAGATCGCCCTCGGTGCGCAGCCGGGCCGCCTCCAGCCGGGGGAGGGAGCAGCCCACCAGGCGCAGGGTGGTGAACTGCGCCTCGGGGACCAGCACCTCCCGCTCGAAGCGGCAGTTCTTGAGCTCCACATAGGGCTCGATGTTTCCGCCGGCCAGATCGAGCGTGCCGGTGATGTGCACCCCGTTGAGCTTGAGCGCCGAGACCCGGCCCGGCTGCGCGGGCGGCCCGTCCAGCAGCAGGAGGGCCACGACACGCGCGCGGACACTGCGCTCCGGGCCCCAGGCGTACGGTCCTGAGGGGTCGTTCCGCTGGGGATGGGAGGTGCGCAGGTCATGGGTGCTGCCGTTGCGGAACGCCTGCCACATGCCCCATTCGGCGGTGGTCAGATCGAGGCCCGGGGGTGGGTCGCCATCGTGCGGCTCGGTCACAGCCGTGTCCCCTCCTGATTCTCCGTGTCCCCGTACGGAGCACATTCCCGCTGAGTAACCGGTTGAACGCCAACGGTCAGGGTCAACTTAGGGGGTCCGTATCACTGACTGATACGGGGGGAGGGGCGTCGTGGCGGGTCTGAGACAATTGATCGCGTGATCTCCCGTATCGATCTGCGCGGCGCCGCCTTCCCGGAGGGCGGGATCGACCGCGACCTGTTGCCCCGTGCCGAGCTCGACGTCGAGGCCGCCCTGGAGAAGGTGCGGCCCATCTGCGACGACGTGCGCCATCGCGGTACCGCTGCGCTGATCGACTACGCCCATCGGTTCGACGGCGTCACCATAGAGCGGGTGCGGGTCCCCGCGGAGGCGCTGCGGCGCGCCCTCGCCGAGCTGGACCCGGCCGTGCGGGCCGCCCTGGAGGAGTCCATCCGGCGGGCCCGGCTGGTCCACCGCGAGCAGCGGCGCACCGACCACACCACCCAGGTGGTGCCGGGCGGCACGGTCACCGAGCGCTGGGTGCCGGTCGAGCGCGTCGGGCTGTACGTACCGGGCGGGCGCTCGGTCTATCCCTCCTCCGTGGTGATGAACGTGGTGCCCGCGCAGGAGGCCGGGGTCGGCTCGATGGCCGTCGCCTCCCCGCCGCAGGCGGAGTTCGGCGGGCTGCCGCACCCCACGATCCTCGCGGCGTGCGCCCTGCTGGGCGTGGACGAGGTGTACGCGGCGGGCGGCGCCCAGGCCGTCGCCATGTTCGCCTACGGCACCGAGGACTGCCGTCCGGTCTCGATGGTGACCGGTCCTGGCAACATCTGGGTCGCGGCGGCCAAGCGGCTGCTCAAGGGCCGGATCGGCATCGACGCCGAGGCCGGGCCGACCGAGATCGCCATCCTCGCCGACGCCACCGCCGACCCGGTGCACGTCGCCGCGGACCTGATCAGCCAGGCCGAGCACGACCCGCTGGCCGCGTCCGTGCTGGTCACCGACTCCGAGGAGCTGGCCGCCGCGGTCGAGAAGGAGCTCGAGGTCCAGGTCGGGGCCACCAAGCACGTCGCGGACCGGATCGCTCCCGCGCTGGCCGGGCGGCAGTCCGGCATCGTGCTGGTCGACGGTCTGGAGCAGGGCCTGGCCGTCGTGGACGCGTACGCGGCCGAGCACCTGGAGATCCAGACCCAGGACGCGGCGGCCGTCGCGGCCCGGGTGCGCAACGCCGGGGCGATCTTCGTCGGGGCCTACGCCCCGGTGTCGCTCGGTGACTATGCGGCGGGCTCCAACCATGTGCTGCCCACCGGCGGCTGCGCCTGCCACTCCTCCGGGCTGTCCGTGCAGTCCTTCCTGCGCGGCATCCATGTGGTGGACTACACCCGGGACGCGCTGGCCGAGATCGCCGGCCATGTGGTGACGCTGGCCGAGGCGGAGGATCTGCCCGCCCACGGCGCCGCGGTGAAGGCAAGGTTCGACTGGAAGGTGCCACCGAGCAAGTGACCGGCATTGACGATCTCCCGATCCGGGACGAGCTCCGTGGCACATCCCCGTACGGCGCTCCGCAGCTGGACGTGCCCGTACGGCTGAACACCAACGAGAACCCCTATCCGCTGCCCGAGCCGCTGGTCGCCCGGATCGCCGAGCGGGTCGCCGAGGCGGCCCGGAACCTCAACCGCTACCCGGACCGGGACGCGGTCGAGCTCCGCACCGGGCTGGCCCGCTACCTCAGCCGTACGGCCGGTCTCGAGGTCGGTGTCGCCCAGGTCTGGGCGGCCAACGGGTCCAACGAGGTGCTCCAGCAGCTGCTGCAGACCTTCGGCGGCCCGGGGCGCACCGCGATCGGCTTCGAGCCCTCGTACTCGATGCACGCGCTGATCTCCCGTGGCACCGGCACCGGCTGGATTTCCGGTCCGCGGAACGCCGATTTCACCATCGATGTCGATGCCGCCCGTAAGGCCATCGCCGAGCACCGCCCCGATGTCGTCTTCATCACCTCGCCGAACAACCCGACGGGGACCGCGGTCTGCGCCGAGACGGTGCTGGCGCTGCACGACGCGGCGCAGGACGCCAGGGCGGACACCGCCGGGGCGCTCGTCGTCGTGGACGAGGCGTACGGGGAGTTCAGCCACCGTCCGTCGCTGCTGCCGCTGATCGAGGGGCGGCCGCGGCTGGTGCTCTCGCGGACCATGTCCAAGGCGTTCGGCGCGGCCGGGCTGCGGCTCGGCTACCTCGCCGCCGACCCGGCGGTCGTCGACGCCGTCCAGCTGGTCCGGCTGCCGTACCACCTGTCCGCCATCACCCAGGCCACCGCGCTGGCCGCCCTGGAGCACACCGATACGCTGCTGGGGTACGTCGAGGCGCTCAAGGCCGAGCGCGACCGGCTGGTGAGCGAGCTGCGCACCATCGGCTGCGAGGTGACCGAATCCGACGCCAACTTCGTCCAGTTCGGCCGCTTCGAGGACGCCCACGCGGCGTGGCAGGGCCTGCTGGACCGGGGCGTCCTGGTCCGGGACAACGGCGTACCGGGATGGCTGCGGGTCACCGCGGGGACCCCGGCCGAGAACGACGCGTTCCTCGACGCGGTACGCGAGCTGATGAAGGAGACGAGCGCATGACCCGCGTGGGACGCGTGGAGCGCACCACCAAGGAGACCTCGGTCGTCGTCGAGATCGACCTCGACGGCACCGGCCAGGTCGATGTGTCGACAGGGGTCGGCTTCTACGACCACATGCTCGACCAGCTCGGCCGCCACGGCCTCTTCGACCTCACGGTCAAGACCGAGGGCGACCTGCACATCGACACCCACCACACCATCGAGGACACCGCCCTCGCGCTGGGCGCCGCCTTCAAGCAGGCGCTCGGCGACAAGGTGGGCATCTACCGCTTCGGCAACTGCACGGTGCCGCTGGACGAGTCGCTGGCCCAGGTGACGGTCGACCTCTCCGGCCGCCCGTACCTGGTGCACACCGAGCCGGAGAACATCGCGCCGATGATCGGCACCTACGACACCACGATGACCCGGCACATCCTGGAGTCCTTCGTGGCCCAGGCGCAGATCGCCCTGCACGTCCACGTGCCCTACGGGCGCAACGCCCACCACATCGTGGAGTGCCAGTTCAAGGCCCTGGCGCGGGCCCTGCGCTACGCCAGCGAGCGCGACCCCCGCGCCGCCGGGATCCTCCCCTCCACGAAGGGGGCCCTCTGACCGTGAGCGTCGCCCGCGCGGCCGCCGGGCCGCAGACGACATTCGACCCGCGCTTTCGCCGCGCGGGCGGAGAAGCGAACGAGGTAGCTGTGAGCGTCGCCCGCGCGGCCGCCGGGCCGCAGACGACATTCGACCCGCGCTTTCGCCGCGCGGGCGGAGAAGCGAACGAGGTAGCTGTGAGCGTCGCCCGCGCGGCCGCCGGGCCGCAGACGACATTCGACCCGCGCTTTCGCCGCGCGGGCGGAGAAGCGAACGAGGTAGCTGCGTGAACGGCCTGTCGACCGTGTTCATCCTCGTGGGACTGTTTCTGCTCGGCGGGGTCATCTCCTTCGTCAAGCAGGGCATGTCCAAGAGCATCATCACGCTGCTCGGGATCGGCGCCACGATGGCGCTGCTCGCCGGCGTCCTGCGGCTTGAGGTATGGAATTGAGCAACAAGAGCGTCGTTGTCCTCGACTACGGATTCGGCAACGTCCGGTCCGCCGAGCGGGCCCTCGCCCACGTCGGCGCGCAGGTCGAGATCACCCGTGACTACGACAAGGCCATGGCCGCCGACGGCCTGCTCGTCCCCGGTGTCGGTGCCTTCGCCGCCTGCATGAAGGGGCTGCGCGCGGCGCGCGGCGACTGGATCGTGGGGCGCCGGCTGTCCGGCGGCCGCCCGGTCATGGGCATCTGTGTCGGCATGCAGATCCTCTTCGGGCGCGGTATCGAGCACGGCGTCGAAGCCGAGGGCCTGGACGAGTGGCCCGGCACGGTCGAGCCGCTGCGCGCCCCCGTCGTCCCCCACATGGGGTGGAACACGGTCAAGGCGCCCGGCGACTCCCAGCTCTTCGCGGGCCTGGACGAGGGCGAGCGGTACTACTTCGTCCACTCCTACGCGGTCCGCACCTGGGAGCTCGAGGTCACCAACCCGCATATCCCCGCCCCCAAGGTCACCTGGGCCACCCATGGCGAGCCGTTCGTCGCCGCCGTCGAGAACGGCCCGCTGTGGGCCACCCAGTTCCACCCCGAGAAGTCGGGCGACGCCGGGGCGCGGCTGCTCCGCAACTGGCTCGACACGCTCTGACTCGCCCCGCCCGACCCGCCCCGCGTCAGCTCTCACCGAAGGTTGTCCGCATGCGCACGCACCGCCTCGAACTCCTCCCCGCCGTCGATGTCCGCGACGGCCAGGCCGTCCGCCTCGTCCACGGCGAGTCCGGCTCCGAGACGTCGTACGGCGACCCGATGGAGGCCGCCCTGGCCTGGCAGCGGGCGGGCGCCGAGTGGCTGCACCTGGTGGACCTCGACGCCGCCTTCGGCACCGGGGACAACCGCGCGCAGATCGCCGAGGTGGCCCGCGCCATGGACCTCAAGGTCGAGCTGTCCGGCGGCATCCGCGACGACGCCTCGCTGGCCGCCGCGCTGGCCACCGGCTGCACCCGGGTGAACCTCGGCACGGCCGCCCTGGAGACCCCCGAGTGGGTCGCCAAGGTCATCGCCGAGCACGGCGACCTCATCGCGGTGGGCCTCGATGTGCGCGGCACCACGCTGCGCGGCCGCGGCTGGACCCGGGACGGCGGCGATCTGTACGAGACGCTGGCCCGCCTCGACTCCGAGGGCTGCGCCCGCTACGTCGTCACCGACATCGCCAAGGACGGCACCCTCCAGGGCCCCAACCTGGAGCTGCTGCGCAATGTCTGCGCCGCGACCGACCGCCCCGTCGTCGCCTCCGGCGGCGTTTCCTCGCTCGATGACCTGCGCGCCCTTGCGACCCTGGTACCGGAAGGTGTCGAGGGCGCCATCGTGGGCAAGGCGCTCTACGCCAAGGCATTCACCTTGGAAGAGGCGTTGGAGGCGGTGGCCGTATGACCTCACCCGAGATCGGGCGACGGGTCCAGACCGAGAGTCCCTGGGAGCAGACCATCGGGTTCGCCCGGGCCGTCGAGGCCGGTGACCTGGTGCTCGTCGCCGGGACGATGCCGCTCGCGGAGCGCGGCGTCCTGGAGGGCGAGGGGGATCCGTACGAGCAGACGCTCGCGGCCTTCCGCCATGCGCTGGACGCGCTGAAGAGGTTCGACCTCGGCATCGAATCGGTGGTCCGCACCCGTATGTACCTCACCCACGCCCGCGACGTGGACGAGGTGGGACGCGCCCACAAGGAGCTCTTCGACGCCGTGCGCCCCGCCGCGACGCTGGTCGTGGTGTCCGGCTTCGTCGACTCGCGCGTCCTGGTGGAAGTCGAACTGGAAGCATTCCGAGGAGCACGACAGTCATGACCCTGGCGGTCCGAGTCATCCCCTGCCTGGACGTGGACAACGGCCGGGTCGTCAAGGGCGTCAACTTCCAGAATCTGCGCGACGCGGGCGACCCGGTCGAGATGGCCAAGATCTACGGCGAGGAGGGCGCGGACGAGCTCACCTTCCTCGACATCACCGCCTCCTCCGGCGACCGCGAGACCACCTACGACGTGGTCCGCCGCACCGCCGAGCAGGTCTTCATCCCGCTGACGGTCGGCGGCGGCGTCCGCACCCCGGAGGACGTGGACAAGCTGCTGCGCGCCGGGGCGGACAAGGTCGGCGTCAACACCGCCGCCATCGCCCGCCCCGAGCTGATCCGCGAGATCGCCGAGCGCTTCGGCAGCCAGGTGCTCGTCCTCTCGGTCGACGCCCGCCGCTGCCCCGAGGGGACGGTGACCCCCTCCGGCTACGAGGTCACCACCCACGGCGGCCGCCGCGGCACCGGCATCGACGCCGTCGAATGGGCCCACCGCGCGGCGGAGCTGGGCGCCGGGGAGATCCTGCTGAACTCCATGGACGCGGACGGCACCAAGGACGGCTACGACACGGCCATGATCGAGGCCGTCCGCAGGCACGTCACCATCCCGGTGATCGCCAGCGGCGGCGCCGGCAAGCCGGCCGACTTCTCGCCGGCCATCGCGGCGGGCGCGGACGCGGTGCTCGCGGCCTCCGTCTTCCACTTCGGCGATCTGCGGATCGGCCAGGTGAAGGACGCGCTACGGGAGGCTGGGCACCCGGTCCGCTGAGGCAGACGCGATGAAGCGGGGGACCACCGGACGGTGGTCCCCCGCCGCCGTGGCGTCTCAGCCGGCCGGCCGCTCGCGGTAGTGGTCGACGATGCCGCGCTTCAGATACGCGGTCTTCTCCATGACGTCGCCCTTCTTGCCCGCCCCGACGTCCCTCGTCAGGTAGCTGCGCTCACCGAGCAGGGTCAGGCTGTCCCGGTCGAAGACCCATTCGGTGGCCTCCCCCGACCTCTTGTCGACGCGGGCGATGCCGACCCCGTGGCGGCCCGCCGCGTCCACCGCGTCCTCCTTCCGCGTCACCCCGGGGATCTTCGCGGCGGCCTTGTAGAGGGCGGCGGCGTTCTCCGGCGGCATCACCGTCTCGCCCAGGAAGGAGCCGATCCGGTTGAAGACGGCCTGTGCCTTCTCCACGTCCTCGTCCGGTGTGGCCATCCGGTACAGCTCCTTGAGCAGGGCGTCCGGGTCGGTCGGCAGGGACGCCAGCCACTGGTACGTGGGGCGGTAGGGGCCCGCCGGGGACCCGCCCAACTCGGCCATCCGGGCCCACTCCCCGTTTTCCCTCATCTCGCCGGTCTTGGTGATCCGCTTCACCTTCTGCGACATCCAGACCTCGCGCTCATACGGCGGCTCCAGTGTCGAGGAGCCGTCCTCCTTCATCTCGGCTCCCGCCGTCACGCTCTTGACGTAGACGAACTGGTCCTGTCGCACCGGCTTGACGTCCGACTTCGCCGCGGTCCCGGCGATCCGGTCGAGCAGGACGGTGGCGGTCTCGCGGGGGTGGGAGCCATCGCCGGAGTCGCCGCCCGCGGTCAGGGTGACGGCCAGCGCCCCGGCCAGCGCCAGGCCCGCGGCGGGCATCAGCAGCGCCGGGCGCAACAGCCGCCGCCGGGCCGTACGGGCGGGGGCGGGGGCGGTGGTGCGGTTCTGGTCGTCATCGATGTGCTGCATCAATCGGTCCTTGTGGTGGAGGTACGGAGCGGAGGGCACGTCCCGTTCGGCCGGGACGGGAGGAAGCAGCCGGGCGAGCTCCTCGCGCGCGGTGTCCTCGTACGCGGCGTCCTCGCGCTCGCGCTCGGGCCGGGCGGGCCCGGAGCCGGCGGCGTTCATCGGGGGTCCTCCTGAAACTCCTGAAAGGGCAGGGCCGCGAACGCGGCCTCACGCTGTACCTCTCCGCGACGGTGCGGCGGTTCCTTCTTTTCCTCCGCGAGCCGCTGATCGGCGAGCTTGCGCAGCCGGGCGCGGGCCCGGGACAGCCGCGAGCGCACCGTTCCCACCGGGATGCCCATGGCCTCGGCCGCCTGTGCGTAGTCCAGGCCGGACCAGACGCACAGCGCCAGCACCTCCTGCTCCCCGCGCCGCAGCCGGCCGAACACCGTGCGCACGGCGGCGAGTCGGCGGGCGTCGTCGATGCGGTCCGCCGCCTCGTCGGCGAAGTCCGCCACCGGGGCGGGGGCCGGGCGGCGGGCCAGGAAGGCCAGGCGGCGGCCGATGCCGCGGTTGGCGTTGCGCGCCTTGTTCGTCGCCACGCCCAGCAGCCACGGTTTCAGCGTGCCGTCGCCCGGTTCCAGCCGCTCCCGGGTGCGCCAGGCGTCGAGGAACGTATCGCCCATCACCTCCTCGGCCACCGACCAGTCGCCGGTCAGCCGGAAGGCATGGTTGTAGACCGTGCGCGCGTAACTCTCGTAGAGCTCCGCGAACGCCTCGCGGTCGCCCGCCCGTATTCGCGCCCGCAGGCCATCACTCATCTCGTTCACACCTCACACCCGTGCCTCTCCGCACGGCGGAGGTGGTTCCCGTGACCTGCGCCACACATGGGGCGCGGCGGCGGGATGCCCGGCGGACCACGGCGCTCCGCCGGGGGCCGGGGACTTCGCCCTTGGGCCCCGGGGGACGGGGCGGAGCCCCGGTTGTGGGAAGGGGAGGGGAGTGGCCCGTGGCAGGCGTCGGCAGGTGTCGGCAGTCGTCCGCAGGCGTCGGCAGGCGTCAAGGTCCGCCGGACACCCCCTACTCGGCCGGGACCGACGCCGCCTCGATCACCTCGTCCAGGACCTCGCGGGAGCGGAGCAGGTCCGCGATCATGCGGTCGATGCGCTCCCGCTCCACCGTCAGGTCGGAGACCAGCTGCCCGTCGGCCGTCCGCGACGGGCCACCGTCCGAGTCCCGCATGCAGGGGAGCAACTGGGCGATCTTCTCGCTGCACAGCCCCGCCGCGAACAGCTCCTGGATGCGGATGA
Organism: Streptomyces sp. 5-10; assembly: GCF_014712245.1. Classification (NCBI taxonomy): domain Bacteria; kingdom Bacillati; phylum Actinomycetota; class Actinomycetes; order Kitasatosporales; family Streptomycetaceae; genus Streptomyces; species Streptomyces sp. 5-10. The sequence goes on along the minus strand of NZ_JACVYG010000034.1, from coordinate 92,512 downwards.
CGCGGTCCACCGCGCCCTCCCCGTACTCGCGATGGCCGCCCGGGGTGCGCTCGGCCGTCATCAGGCCCTGCTTCTCGTAGTAGCGCAGCGAGCGCTCGCTGACGCCGGTGCGCCGCGCCAGTTCGCCGATCCGCATTCCTCACCTCGTCTGCCGGTCCGGGACTTGAATCTGACATCAGTGGCAAGTTCTACCGTACCCGCATGACGCACACACCCGAGATACCCAGCCTCTTCGAACCCGCCCGCCTCGGCCCTCTCGACCTCCCCAACCGCCTGGTCATGGCCCCGATGACGCGCAACCGCGCCGCCGCCGACGGCGTGCCCCTGCCGATCATGGCCACCTACTACGCCCAGCGCGCCACGGCCGGGCTGATCGTCGCCGAGGCCGCCACGCCCAACGCGGTGGGGCAGACCTACCCCGACATCGCCGCGATCCACAACGCGGCCCAGGTGGCCGGATGGCGGCGGGTGACCGACGCGGTGCACGCGGCGGGCGGCCGGATGTTCCTCCAGCTCCAGCACGGCGGCCGGGTCGGCCACCCGGACACCAGCGGGCTGACGCCGGTGGCGCCCTCGCCGGTCCCGCTCCCGGAGACGATCTTCACCCCGAACGGCCATCGGCAGGCCGTCGTACCGCGCGAGATGACGCTCGATGAGATCCGTTCCACCGTCGCCGACTTCGCCGCCGCCGCGCGCAACGCCCGGGACGCGGGCTTCGCCGGAGTGGAGGTGCACGCCGCCAACGGCTACCTCCTCCACCAGTTCCTGGCCCAGGGCACCAACCGCCGCACCGACGCCTACGGCGGCTCGGTGGCCGGACGCGTCCGGTTCGTGACCGAGGTGGTCCACGCCGTCGCCGAGGCGATCGGCCCCGAGCGGGTGGGCCTGCGCATCTCGCCCGGATCCACCGTCAACGGCATCGAGGAGGGCGACACCGAGGCCCTCTACCCCGCGCTCATCAAGGAGCTCGCCGACACCGGCCTCGTCTATCTGCACATCGTCCGCGCCCAGCCGGACCAGCCCCTCTTCCGGGAGCTCCGCGCCTCCTGGCCGGCCACGCTGATCGCCAACCCGTCACTGCCCGGCGACGGCGTCCCCGCCGACGGCGGTATGCGCCAGGCCGGGGCGCTGCTGGCCGAAGGCGCCGACCTGATCGCCCTCGGCCGCACCTTCCTGGCCAACCCCGACCTGGTGGCACGCCTGCGCACCGGCGCCCCGCTCAACCCCATCCGGGACGCGTACCTGATGTACGTAGGCGGCGAGACCGGCTACACGGACTACCCCACGCTGACGACGGCCTGAGCTCAGCCGACCCGGACGGCTGGCTGGTGGCGGACGGGGAAGTTGACGGAGTTCGCGATGAAGCACGTCCGATGGGCGTCCTCGTGCGCCGAACGTGCCCGCTCCAGCATCGCCTCGTCCGCGACGGTGACCACCGGGTTGAGCACCACCTCGGTGAAGTGGCCGCCGAGCCCGGCCGTCTCCTCCATGACCCCGGCGGCGACGTCCTCGTACGCCGTGACCGTCACCCCGTTCCGGGCGCATACCGAGAGGTAGCTCAGCATGTGGCACTGCGAGAGCGCGGCCAGCAGGAACTCCTCCGGGTTCCAGCACTCCGGATCCCCCAGGAACGCGGGATCCGCGCTGCCCCGCAGGGTCGGCTTCCCCTCGCCGAGGATGTCGTGCGACCGCCCGTAGTCCCGGTAACCACTCGTCCCCGAACCGGTGTTACCGGTCCACCGGACGGTGGCGCGGTAGGTGTGCTGTCGGCCCATCGTCTGTGCCCTCCCTGTCGTATCCAGCGGCCCTGGAGCCGGTCCAGCGGCCCTGGAGCCGGTCCAGTGGCCCTGGAGCCGACTCCCGCACATCATGCGGCGCCCCAGTGGGTGTGTCACACCCAGGAGGAGCGCGCCCTGGTACGGGGGCTCTGACCTGCGCAGACTCGGTGGGGTCAGGACGGAGCGGCACCAGAACGGAAAGAGATACCGCCATGAACACCATGACCGGGACCGGGACCAGCAAGGTCGTACTCATCACCGGGGCCAGCAGCGGGATCGGGGCGGCGACCGCGCGTCGGCTCGCCGCCGACGGGCACCGGGTCTATCTGGGGGCGCGGCGGACCGAGCGGCTGGGGGAGCTGGCCGGGGAGATCACCGCCGAGGGCGGCAGCGCGGCCTACCAGAGGCTGGACGTCACCGCGGCCGATGACATGCGGGCCTTCGTGGCGGCCGCCCGGGAGCGGTTCGGGCAGGTGGATGTGATGGTCAACAACGCCGGGGTGATGCCCCTTTCGCCGCTCGAGGAGCTGAAGGTCGACGAGTGGGACCGGATGCTCGACGTGAATGTGCGCGGCGTGCTGTACGGCATCGCCGCGGCCCTGCCGGTGATGCGGGAGCAGGGCGGCGGGCACGTCGTGAACATCGCCTCGGTCGGCGCGTACGAGGTGTCGCCCACCGCCGCGGTGTACTGCGCCACCAAGTTCGCCGTGCGCGCCATCTCGGAGGGGCTGCGCCAGGAGTCGGCCGGTGACATCCGGGTCAGCCTGGTCTCCCCGGGCGTGACCGAGTCCGAGCTCGCCGAGTCCATCTCCGATCCGAGCGCCCGCGAGGCCATGAAGACCTACCGCTCGGTGGCCATCCCCGCCTCCGCGATCGCCGACGCCATCGCGTACGCCGTCGGACAGCCGCCCGAGGTCGACGTCAACGAGATCGTGGTGCGCCCGGCGGCGAGCGCCCAGTAGGGGCGTGCCGTCCAGGAGCGGTGGGCCGTCCAGGAGGGACGTGCCGTCCACGAGAGGCGGGCCGTCCAGGGGAGGGACGGGTCGTCCACGAGGGGCGGGCCGTCCAGGGGGGGGACGGGTCGTCCACGAGGGGCGGGCGGAAAATCCGTAGGGCGACCGGTGACGGCGGCTCACACTGAGGGCATGGATGGAGCCACCTCGAGTCAGCTGCTGGGGTTCCCGCCGGATGCGCGGGTGCTCATCGTCAACTGCGACGACCTCGGCATGCACGAGTCGGTCAACGTCGCCGTCATCGACGCGATCGAGGAGGGGATCGCCAGCTCCTGCAGTGTGATGGTGCCCTGCCCCGGGGCGTCGCAGGCCCTGCGGATGCTGCGCGCGCGGCCGGGCGTCCCGTTCGGCATCCACCTCACGCTCGTCCGCGACGCGGACCACCTCCGGTGGGGACCGCTGAGCGCGAAGGGGACCGTGGCGTCGCTGCTGGACGAGCGGGGCGAGCTCTTCACCGCCGACCGGCGGGAGGAACTGCTCGCGCGGGCGCGCCCCGAGGAGGTCGAGCGGGAGTTCCGGGCCCAGATCGAGGCCGTGGCCGACGCGGGACTGACACCGACTCATCTGGACTGGCACTGTCTGGCCGACGGCGGCCGCGAGGACGTCTTCGAGCTGACCGTGGCACTGGCGGGGGAGTACGGACTGGCGGTGCGGGTCTGGCTCGACGGCGGCCGCCGGACGGCGCGCGGGCGGGGGCTGCCGGTCACCGACCATGACTTCCTGGACAGCTTCGCCCTCGACATCGACGGTAAGGCGGCCCGCTACGCCGAGCTGCTGCGCGCCCTTCCGCCCGGGCTCAGCGAGTGGGCGGTCCACCCCGGTCTTGACGACGCCCGGTCGCGGGCCGCCGAGCCCGGCGGCGGATGGCGGGTGCGCCACGGCGACCACGCGTTCCTGACGTCGGCGCGGGCCCGCGAACTGCTGGCGGAGGAGGGCATCGTGGTGATCGACTACCGGCCGCTGCGGCGGATCTGGGCCGGGGCAGGCCGACGTGACGCCGAGGCGGCCGACATGACGCCATCTGATCCATGGGCCCGCTGACGTGACGCCAGGCGGTCGAAGGAGACGGCCGACTTGACGCCGTTGCCGGGGCCCGCTTTGATCACAGCAGCCGCACGGTGTACATGTCCCGTGCCGCGCAAGAGGTGCGCCCAGCCGGTAGGGGACCCGGTGCCGGTCCCGAGCCCGGACACAGTCGCCAGGACGGCGGATGCCGTCCGAGGCGGGGACGCTACCCGCGAGTGTTGGAGCTCTCATGCCAGCCAGCCATGCCGCACGCCTTCGCCGCCGCTGGGCCCTCGGGTCGGTGGTGACGGCCGCCGCCGCAGCCGCCGCCGTCGTGGCCGTGTCCATGTCCTCGGGAGCCAGCGCGTCCGAAGTGGCGCTGCCGCCCGTCCACGGTGGCTTCGACTACCAGATCGGCGGGGCGTACACCCCGCCGAAGGGGGTCGACATCGTCAGCCGCGACCGCGGGGACTCCCCGGCGGACGGGCTGTACAACATCTGCTACGTCAACGCCTTCCAGGTCCAGCCGGGCGAGCGCGACCAGTGGCCGGACGACCTGCTGCTGCGGGACCGCAACGGCGATCTCGTCATCGACACCAAGTGGAAGGAACCGCTGCTCGACATCCGTACCGCCGAGAAGCGCGAGCGCGTGGCGGACAAGGTCGACGGCTGGATCGACGGCTGCGCCGACAAGGGGTTCGACGCCGTCGAGCCCGACAACTACGACAGCTACGAACGCTCCAAGAAGCTGCTGACCACCGCTCACGCCAAGGCGTTCATGGCCCTGCTGTCGGAGCACGCCCACGGCCAGGGGCTGGCCATCGCGCAGAAGAACACCGCGGAGCTCCTTCCCGACCGGAAGGCGGCCGGGCTGGACTTCGCGGTGGTCGAGGAGTGCGGCGAGTACGACGAGTGCGGTGAGTTCGCCAAGGCGTATGACGACCATGTGGTGGTGGTCGAGTACGGCGACGAGGGCTTCGCCAAGGCGTGCGAGGGCTGGGGCGACCGGCTCAGCGTCGTCCGGCGGGACGAGGACGTCTCTCCCGCGGGCGGGGACGGCTACGTTCGCGAGACCTGTTAGGGGATTCCCCCACGTCGTCCCCGTCCGTCTGCGCCTGCGCCTGCGTCTGCGCCTGCCCGGCGGGCGGGGACGCTGTGCGTCTCAGATGCCCAGCTTGGCCTCGCGCGCCGCGGCCACGGCCTCCTTGTCGCCCTCCAGCTCGACCCGGGCGGACTGCTGGCGGCCGGTGAGGAAGAGCGCCAGCTCGCCCGGTTCGCCGGTGACCGTGACGACCGGGGTGCCGCGGTGGGCCACCGCCGTACGGCCGTCCGGGCGGCGCAGCACCAGGCCGACGGGGGAGCGGCGGCCGAAGATCCGGGCGCCGCGCTCGATGCGGGACCACAGCGTGTCGGCGAAGACCGGGTCCAGCTCGCGCGGCGTCCAGTCCGGCCGGGCGCGGCGCACATCCTCGGCGTGGACGTAGAACTCGAAGCTGTTGGCCGCCTCGTCCACCTGCTTCAGCGCGAACGGCGACATCCGGGGCGGACCGGTGCGGAACAGCTGGAGCAGCTCCTCGTACGGCCGCGCCGCGAACTCCTCCTGCACCCGGGCCAGCCGCGCGGCCAGCGGCTTGACCAGCACCCCGGCGGCCGCGTCGGGGCGGCGCTCGCGGACCACCAGATGGGCCGCCAGATCGCGGGTGCTCCAGCCTTCGCACAGCGTCGGGGCCCCGGGGCCCGCGCCGTCCAAGAGGTCGGCGAGCAGCAGGCGTTCGCGCTTCGCGTGAGTGGACATACGTCCACCCTACGACCGGGAACCGCCCACTGCCACGAGGAACGCCGCCGCACACCCCGACGAAGCGTCTGCGCCGGGTCTGCGGGTCGGCTGCGCCCGCGCTGCGGGGTGGCCCGGACCGCGCTGCGGGTCGGCTGCGATCGCGCTGCGGGTCGGCTGCGCCTGCGCTGCGGGTCGGCCCGGACCGCACTACGGAGCGGCTATGCCTGCGCTGTGGGGTGGCTGCGCCTGCGCCTGCGCTGTGGGTCGGTCCGGACCGCGCTGCGGGTCGGTTGCGCCTGCGGGCGGCCCGGACCGGGCTGTGGGTCGGCTGCGTCCGCTGTGGGTCGGCTGCGCCTGCGCTGTGGGGTGGCCTGGACCGCGCTGCGGGTCGGCCTCGCCCGCTGTGGGGTGGCTGTGCCTGCGCTGTGGGGTGGCCTGGACCGCGCTGCGGGTCGGCCTCGCCCGCTGTGGGGTGGCTGTGCCCGCGCTGCGGGGCGGCCTCGCCCGCGGTGGGGTGGCTGTGCCTGCGCTGTGGGGTGGCCCGGACCGCGCTGCGGGTCGGCCTCGCCCGCTGTGGGGCGGCTGCGTCCGCTGTGGGCCGGCTGCGCCTGCGCTGTGGGGTGGCCCGGACCGCGCTGCGGGTCGGCCGCGCCCGCTGTGGGGTGGCTGTGCCTGCGCTGCGGGGCGGCCGCCGCGTGCAGGGGCTTCGCCCCTGGGCCCCCGGGGTCTGGGGCGGAGCCCCAGTTGTGGGAAGGGGCGGGGAGGGGAACAGCCCGCCGCAGGCGTCACGATCCGCCCGACCTACCCCGGCAGCGGCTTGCTCAGCTTCTTGCCGTCGCGCCCGCCACTCAGCGTGAGCGCGCAGGAGACCTGGTCCTCGCCCTGGACGGAGTACGTGCCCAGCGCGGGATACAGCGCGTAGTAGTAATACATCCGGCCGTCGTTGGGGATGCTCTTGAGCCGCTTCTTGGCATCCGTCGCGCACAGCGCGAGCGCCTTGGTCTGGATCGCCTTCTCGGTGGAGAAGTCGCCGCTCAGCGTCTCGTTGGCGATCACCTCGCCGTCATGCGGCCCGTGGCAGGACCGCTTCTCGACCTTGGTGACGCTGCTGTCCATCGCCGGGTGATCGAAGCACTGGCCGGGGTCGAGCACCACATACGGCACCTTGTCACCGGGCGCGCCGGACTCCGACGCGTCCGGGGCCGCCGAATCCGAGGCGCCCGGATCCCCGTCGGGGGCCTCGCTTCCGCCGCCCAGCGGCGCGCCCTCGCCGGGGTCCTCCGAGCCCGACGGGGCGGCGGACGACCCGGCGTCCGAGGGCGAGGAGAGGGGACGGTCCGAGGCCGAGGCCGAGGCCGAGGCCGAGACGGACGGGCCGGCGTCGGCCGACGTCTCCTTGCCGCCGTCGTCCTTCGTCCCGATGACGATCGCGCCGACGACCACCGCCACGGCCACCACCGCCGCGATGACGATCGCCGTGACCTTGGAGCCGCCGGTGCTGGGCGGCGGGGGAGGGGGCGGCAGCGCCCCCGGGGGTATGGACCCCGGCGGCAGCGCGCCCGGGGGCGGGCCGCCGGGCAGCAGGGCCGGAGGGGTGGGCGGGCCGAAACCGCCGCTCGGCTGCGCGGGCTGGTCCGTCGGGGGCGGCGGCCCGAAGCCCTGCTGCGGCTGCTGCGCCTGCGGGGGCTGCGCGGGTTGCTGCGGCTGCGCGGGCTGGGGCTGTGGTGGTTGCTGCTGCTGCGGCTGCGGCGGTGGACCGAACCCCCCGCCGTTTCCAGCCCGGTTGGGGTCGTTCGACGGCGGCGGAAACGTCATGTCCGAAGCATGCCCCATTCCACTGACAACCCGTCCATCGGGCCCGGCCTACCGGCCGGTTTCCCAGCCCGGTTCCCGGCCCGGTTTCCCAGCCCGGTTCCCGGCCCGGTTTCCCAGCCCGGTTCCCGGCCCGGTTTCCCAGCGCGGCTCCGGCCCGCCCCCGGTCCGGCGGAGATCATTCGCGGGGACCCCCCTCCGGACGTGCAGAATGGTCGCATGACCGGCTCCGACCGCCCCTCCGCCCTCGACCCGGCCCTCGCCGCCCGCCTCAAGCGCGGCGCCGACGGCCTGTTGCCCGCCATCGCCCAGCAGTACGACACCGGTGAGGTGCTGATGCTCGGCTGGATGGACGACGAGGCGCTGCACCGCACCCTCACCACCGGCCGCTGCACCTACTGGAGCCGCAGCCGCCAGGAGTACTGGGTCAAGGGCGACACCTCCGGCCATGTCCAGCTGGTCAAGTCCGTCGCGCTCGACTGCGACGCCGACACCGTCCTCGTCAAGGTCGACCAGGTCGGCGCCGCCTGCCACACCGGCGACCGCACCTGCTTCGACGCCGACGAGCTCCCGCTCGGCCCGCGGACCGACCAGTAGATCCGCCCGGTGGACCGGTCCGCGGACAGCCCAGTAGACCGGCCCGCAGACCACCCAGTAGACCGGTAGCCGGTCCGCGGACCGGCCGGTAGACGGGCCCGCAGACCGGCCACCACCCCAACCCAGCCCCAGCCCCCAGCCCCAGCACCCAGCCCCAGCCCCCGTGCCCCGCCGGGCTCCCCAGCCCCAGACCCAGGACGCTGTCACGATGGATCTCGAGACCTTCCGCAAGCTGGCGGCCGACCGCCGCGTCATCCCCGTCAGCCGCAAGCTGCTCGCGGACGGCGACACCCCCGTGGGCCTCTACCGCAAGCTGGCGGCCGAGCGCCCCGGCACCTTCCTCCTCGAATCCGCCGAGAACGGCCGCTCCTGGTCCCGCTACTCCTTCGTCGGCGTCCGCAGCGCCGCCACTCTCACCGAACGCGACGGCCGCACCCACTGGCTGGGCACCCCGCCGGTCGGCGTCCCCACCGACGGCGACCCCCTCCAGGCGCTGCGCGCCACCGTCGAGGCCCTGCACACCCCGCGTGACCTCGGGGGGCTGGTCCAGCTGCCGCCGTTCACCGGCGGGATGGTCGGCTACCTCGGCTACGACATCGTCCGCCGCCTGGAGAAGGTCGGTGAGCACGGCGGCGACGATCTGCGCCTGCCCGAGCTGACCATGCTGCTCACCTCGGACCTCGCGGTGCTGGACCACTGGGACGGCACCGTGCTGCTGATCGCCAACGCGATCAACCACAACGACCTCGACACGGGCGTGGACGAGGCGTACGCGGACGCCGTGGCCCGGCTCGACGCGATGGCCGCCGACCTGGTCCGCCCCGTGGCGACCGACCCCGCCGCGCTGCCCGACTCCGAGCTGCCCGAGTACACCGCGCTGTGGGGCGGCGAGGACTTCATGGCAGCGGTGGACGACATCAAGGAGCGCATCCGCGCGGGCGAGGCGTTCCAGGTCGTCCCCTCGCAGCGGTTCGAGACGCCGTGCTCGGCCAGCGCCCTCGACGTCTACCGGGTGCTGCGGGCCACCAACCCGAGCCCCTATATGTACCTCTTCCGGTTCGAGGGCTTCGATGTGGTGGGCTCCAGCCCGGAGGCCCTGGTCAAGGTCGAGGACGGCCGGGCGATGCTGCACCCCATCGCCGGCACCCGCCACCGGGGGGCCACCCCGCAGGAGGACGCCGCGCTCGCCGAGGAGCTGCTCGCCGACCCCAAGGAGCGGGCCGAGCACCTGATGCTCGTCGACCTCGGGCGCAATGACCTCGGGCGGGTCTGCGAGCCGGGCAGCGTGGAGGTCGTCGACTTCATGTCGATCGAGCGCTACAGCCATGTCATGCACATCGTCTCGACCGTCACCGGCAGCCTCGCCGAGGGGCGTACGGCCTTCGACGTGCTCACCGCCTGCTTCCCCGCGGGCACCCTCTCCGGCGCCCCCAAGCCGCGGGCGCTGCAGATCATCGAGGAGCTGGAGCCGAGCCGCCGCGGGCTGTACGGCGGCTGCGTCGGCTACCTCGACTTCGCGGGCGACTCCGACACCGCGATCGCCATCCGCACCGCGCTGCTGCGCGAGGGCACGGCGTACGTCCAGGCGGGCGCCGGGATCGTCGCCGACTCCGATCCGGTGGCAGAGGACGCGGAGTGCCGCAACAAGGCGGCGGCGGTGCTGCGGGCGGTGCACGCGGCGGGCCGCCTGGGGCGGTAGCGCCGGGTGGCCGGTGGTTCCCCGGGGGTGGTGGTTCCCGGTGGCCGGTGGTTCCCCGGGGGTGGTGGTTCCCGGTGGCCGGTGGTTCCCCGGGGGTGGTGGTTCCCGGTGGCCGGTGGTTCCCCGGGGGTGGTGGTTCCCGGTGGCCGGTGGTTCCCCGGGGGTGGTGGTTCCCGGTGGCCGGTGGTTCCCCGGGGGTGGTGGTTCCCGGTGGCCGGTGGTTCCCCGGGGGTGGTGGTTCCCGGTGGCCGGTGGTTCCCCGGGGGTGGTGGTTCCCGGTGGCCGGTGGTTCCCCGGGGGTGGTGGTTCCCGGTGGCCGGTGGTTCCCCGGGGGTGGTGGTTCCCGGTGGCCGGTGGTTCCCCGGGGGTGGTGGTTCCCGGTGGCCGGTGGTTCCCCGGGGGTGGTGGTTCCCGGTGGCCGGTGGTTCCCCGGGGGTGGTGGTTCCCGGTGGCCGGTGGTTCCCCGGGGGTGGTGGTTCCCGGTGGCCGGTGGTTCCCCAGGGGTGGTGGTTCCCGGTGGCCGGTGGTTCCCCAGGGCGGTGGTTTCCCAATGGCCGGTGGCTGTCAGGGCGGTGCGTTCCCGGTGGCCGGTGGCTCCCGGTAGGTCCCATATCCCCCACCCGGGAACGATCCCGTACCCGGGTGGGGGATAGTGGTAGGCGTGACTGCAGCAGCCGTACCCCAGCCCAGGGCCGAGCACGAGCCCTCCGCCCCCGCCGCGCGCGGCCGCCGAAGCAGCCTTGCCATCGCCCTGCTCGCCGGTGCGCTCGGCGCCGCCCTCGTCCTGCTGGCCACCAGCCGCAAGTGGGCCGAGGGCACGGCCTCCGTCGCCCAGGGATCCCTCCCGCAGAGCGCCAACGGCGATGACATCACCGGACTCCCCGGCGCCCTCGCGGTCGTCGGCCTCGCCGCGCTGGTCGCGGTTTTCGCCGTGCGCCGCCTCGGCCGTGCCGTGGTCGCGGCGCTGCTGGCCCTCAGCGGCGCGGGCATCGTGATCAGTTCGGCCCTCGGCGCGTCCGACAAGGCGGCGCTGGAGGAGAAGGCGTCCAAGGTGAGCGGGTTGACCCACAGCCCCATCCACGACGTGGCGTACACCCCCTGGCCGTGGGTCGCCGCGGCGGGTGGGGTGCTGCTGCTGCTCGCGGGCGTGCTCGCCCTGGGCTACGGGCGTCACTGGCCCGCGATGTCCGGCCGGTACGAGCGCGCGGGCACTGTGGGCACTGCGGGCACTGCGGGCCGGGGCCGCACCCGGCGCGGCGCCGCCGCCTCCGACCCGGACCGCCCCGAGGAGCTGTGGCAGGCCCTGGACCGCGGCGAGGACCCGACGGAGGCCCCGGCGGCCTCGGCGCGGGAGGAAGCCGAGCGCGGCGCCTAGGCGCCTGCGGCGGGCTGCTCCCCTCCCCGCCCCTTCCCGAAACTGGGGCTCCGCCCCAGACCCCCGACCCGGGGCTCCGCCCCAGACCCCGGACCCGGGGCTCCGCCCCTGACTCCGGGCCGGGGCTGTGCCCGATACCTCGGATCGGGGCTGTGCCCCAGCTCCCGGGTCGGAGCCACGCCCCTGACCCCGGGCCGGGGCTGTGCCCGATACCTCGGATCCGGGCTGTGCCCCAGCCCCCGGGCCGGAGCCACGGCCCTGACCTCGGGTCGAGGCTGTGCCGCAGCCCCGGGCCGGGGCGGTGCCCCAGCTCCCGGGTCGGAGCCACGTCCCTGACCTCGGGTCGAGGCTGTGCCTCAGCCCCGGGCCGGGGCTGTGCCCCAGCTCCCGGGTCGGAGCCACGTCCCTGACCTCGGCTCGGGGCTGTGCCTCAGCCCCCGGGCCGGGGCTCCGCCCCAGATGCCCCGGACCGGGCTGTGCCCCTGACCCCGGGCCGGGGCTGTGCCCCAGCTCCCGGGTCGGAGCCACGCCCCAAACCCCGGACCGGGGCTCCGCCCCAGGTACCCCGGACCGGGGCTCCGCCCCAAACCCCCGGAGGGCCAGGGGCGAAGCCCCTGCCACGCGGTGGAGCCGCATATCGCGTATCTCCCGCCCGCCGTCCCGCCTCGCGCCATAAGGTCCCACCCCCGCTCAAGGGCGTTTCGCGCGTCGGGGACAATGGCGGGGGAGCGTTCGCCCCCGAGCGCCCGGACCAGGCGCGTACAGATACGAGGAGAATTCATGGCGGGTCACGACCACGGACACACCCCGGCCGCCTGGACCGGTGTCACCATCGCCTTCATCGGCTTCTGCGTAGCCGGCGCGTTCACCGTGGCGGCCAACCCGCTCGGCTTCTGGGCGGGCGTGGTGATCATCGCCCTCGGCGGTGTCGTCGGCGCGGCGATGCGCGCGGCCGGGCTGGGCATGCCCAAGACGCAGCACCCGCCGCAGCCGAAGCCGCAGCCCACGGCACAGTCGCAGGCGCAGGCGCAGGCGCAGACCCAGCAGTGAGTCCCGGCGCGGCCCGGGGCCGCGCCCGCCTCCGCCGCACGCGGCACTGAGCCGTACGCGGCACTGAGCCGTACGCGGCACTGAGCCGCACGCGGCACTGAGCCGTACGGAGGCCGGTGCACCGGCCCTGAGCCGCGCCTTCGTGGATCCCCGGGCAGACTCGGCGGTGTGACCGAACCACCGCCGACCGCCCTCGCCCCCCTGGTGCGGCGTCTGGCCGCCCCGTTCGGGGTGCTCGCGGGCGTCCTCGCCGCCTTCGGCTACGTGGGCGCCGTGGACCCCCGGGAGCCCGGCCACTACCCCGTCTGCCCGCTGCTGCGGCTCACCGGGCTGTACTGCCCCGGCTGCGGCGGGCTGCGTGGCGCCCATGCCCTGGCCCACGGCGATCTGGTGACCGCGCTGCGTGACAACGCCCTGGCCGTCGGCTGTTACGCGGCCTTCGCCGTCTGCTGGGCGGTGTGGTGCGTACGCGGACGCTTCCCGGCGCCGCGGCCGTGGCACGCGGGGGCGCTCGGCGTGGTGGCCCTGGTCTTCACCATCGTCCGGAATTTCCCGTTCGGGGGACTACTGGTGCCCTGACCGCTGTTGTGTATGTGCATGTGGTGGGCGCCCGCGTCAACCGGATGCGAGACCTCGGCCTACCGGCGGCTACCATCGCAGTGCCAGGTGACGCGGTGGACCGCCGCACCCGGTACAGATCAGAAGCTTCATCCCCGTCACGGAAGGGGGCCGCTCGGTGAGTGTGCTCGACGAGATCATCGACGGAGTCCGTGCCGACCTCGCGGAGCGGCAGGCGCGCGTCGCCCTCGACGAGCTCAAGGAGCGGGCGGCCAAGGCCCAGCCGGCGAAGGACGGTGTCGCGGCGCTCAAGGGCGACAGCGTCAAGGTGATCTGTGAGGTCAAGCGGTCCAGCCCCTCCAAGGGCGCGCTCGCCGCCATCGCCGACCCCGCCGGGCTCGCCGCGGACTACGAGGCGGGCGGCGCGGCCGTGATCAGCGTGCTGACCGAACAGCGGCGCTTCGGCGGATCGCTGGCCGACCTGGAAGCCGTAAGGGCGAAGGTCGACATTCCGGTGCTCCGTAAGGACTTCATCGTCACCTCGTACCAGCTGTGGGAGGCGCGGGCGCACGGCGCCGACGTCATCCTGCTGATCGTCGCCGCGCTGGAGCAGCAGGCGCTGGTCTCGCTCATCGAGCGGGCCGAGTCGATCGGGCTGACGCCCCTGGTCGAGGTGCACGACGAGGAGGAGACCGCCCGGGCGGTCGACGCCGGGGCCCGGGTGATCGGCGTCAACGCGCGCGACCTCAAGACCCTCCAGGTGGACCGCTCGAACTTCGCCCGGATCGCCCCGGAGATCCCGGACCACATCGTCAAGATCGCGGAGTCCGGGGTGCGCGGCCCGCACGACCTGATCGCCTACGCCAACGACGGCGCGGACGCGGTGCTGGTCGGCGAGTCCCTGGTGACCGGGCGCGACCCCAAGGCCGCGGTGGCCGATCTGGTGGCGGCGGGTGCCCATCCGGCGCTGCGTCACGGCCGGGACTGACGACGGGGCGGGATCGGCGGACCATGGAGACGTACGCGCGCCTGGCACGGGGCTGTCGGCCCCGGGGCTGCCGCGCGCCCGCGCGGCGGGTGCGGGGGCGGCGCGTGCGCTACCACATCGGATGCGAGCCGGGGCAGATCAACGGGCGGCGATGGCGCCGGGCGGCGGCGCGCTGAGCGCACGCCGCACGCTTGCCCATCCATCCCACCCGTCGCGGGGCGATGCCCCGATCGAGGAGTACGTCGCATGTCCTCTGATTTCTTCATCCCTGACCCGGAGGGCCAGGTGCCCAGCGCCGAGGGGTATTTCGGCGCCTTCGGCGGCAAGTTCATCCCCGAGGCGCTCGTCGCCGCGGTGGACGAGGTCGCCGCCGAGTACGAGAAGGCCAAGGCGGACCCCGCCTTCGCGGCCGAGCTCGAGGATCTGCTGGTCAACTACACCGGCCGGCCCAGCGCGCTGACCGAGGTGCCCCGGTTCGCCGAGCACGCCGGGGGCGCCCGGGTCTTCCTCAAGCGGGAGGACCTCAACCACACCGGCTCCCACAAGATCAACAACGTGCTGGGGCAGGCCCTGCTCACCCGGCGGATGGGCAAGTCCCGCGTCATCGCCGAGACCGGCGCCGGTCAGCACGGGGTGGCCACGGCCACCGCGTGTGCGCTGTTCGGGCTCGAGTGCACCATCTACATGGGCGAGATCGACACCCAGCGGCAGGCGCTCAACGTGGCGCGGATGCGGATGCTGGGCGCCGAGGTCATCGCGGTGAAGTCCGGCAGCCGCACCCTCAAGGACGCCATCAACGAGGCGTTCCGGGACTGGGTCGCCAATGTGGACCGCACCCACTACCTCTTCGGCACCGTGGCGGGACCCCACCCCTTCCCGGCGCTGGTGCGCGACTTCCACCGGGTGATCGGCGTGGAGGCGCGGCGGCAGATCCTGGAGCGGACCGGGCGGCTGCCGGACGCGGTCGCGGCCTGCGTGGGCGGCGGATCCAACGCGATCGGGTTGTTCCACGCCTTCCTGCCGGACGAGAGCGTGCGGATCGTCGGCTTCGAGCCCGCCGGGCACGGCGTGGCCACCGGGGAGCACGCGGCCACGCTGAGCCAGGGCGAGCCCGGGATCCTGCACGGCTCCCGGTCCTACGTCCTCCAGGACGAGGACGGCCAGATCACCGAGCCGTACTCGATCTCGGCCGGTCTCGACTACCCCGGCGTCGGCCCTGAGCACGCGTATCTGAAGGACATCGGCCGCGCCGAGTACCGGGCGGTCACCGACGACGAGGCCATGCGGGCGCTGCGGCTGCTGTCGGAGACCGAGGGCATCATCCCGGCGATCGAGAGCGCCCACGCGCTCGCGGGCGCCCTGGACCTCGGCCGGGAGCTGGGGAGCGAGGGCCTGGTGCTGGTCAACCTCTCCGGGCGCGGCGACAAGGACATGGACACGGCGGCTCGGTACTTCGGGCTCTACGACCAGCGACGTGACGAGGGGGCGAAGTGATGGCCGGGAACCTGGAGTTGCTGGGATCCGTCCTGGCGGGCGCCAAGGACGAGGGGCGCGCCGCGCTCGTCGGCTATCTGCCCGCCGGATTCCCCACCATCGACGGCGCGGTGGACGCGATGACCGCCATGATCGAGGGGGGCTGCGACATCGTCGAGGTCGGGCTGCCGCACAGCGATCCGGTGCTCGACGGGCCGGTGATCCAGACCGCCGACGACATCGCGCTGCGGGGCGGGGTCCGGATCCGCGATGTGATCCGCACGGTGGGGGAGGTGCACGCCCGCACCGGCGCCCCGATCCTGTGCATGACGTACTGGAACCCCGTGGACCGGTACGGCGTCGAGCGGTTCGCCGCCCATCTCGCCGAGGCGGGCGGCGCGGGCTGCATCCTGCCCGATCTGCCGGTGGAGGAGTCGGAGATCTGGCGGAAGGCCGCCGAGCAGCACGGTCTGGCGACCGTGTTCGTGGTCGCGCCCAGCAGCCGTGACGAGCGGCTGGCGAAGATCACGGCGGCGGGCAGCGGTTTCGTCTACGCGGCGTCCCTGATGGGTGTCACCGGAACGAGGGAATCGGTGGGCCAGGAGGCCCGCGCGCTGGTGGAGCGCACCCGCGCCACCACCTCGCTCCCGGTGTGCGTGGGCCTCGGTGTCTCCAACGCCACCCAGGCGGCGGAGGTCGCGGCGTTCGCCGACGGGGTCATCGTGGGCTCGGCCTTCGTCAAGCGGCTGCTGGACGCGGAGGGCGACTCCGAGGCTGGTCTGGCGGGGCTGCGGGAGCTCGCGGGTGAGCTGGCGGAGGGGGTTCGCACCGCGCGTTAGGGAGTGTCCGGCGGAGGGTGGTGCGCGTACGCCTGCGGCGGGCGGCTCCCCTCCCCGCCCCTTCCCACAACTGGGGCTCCGCCCCAGACCCCGCTCCTCAATCTCCCCCAGCTATCGCTGGGAGGTGCCCCCTGGAGGGGCTGGGAAGCGGGGCTCTGTCCCTAGGTCCCGCTCCTCAATCTCCCCCAGCTACCGCTGGGAGGTGCCCCCTGGAGGGGCTGGAGGGCGGAGGCTCCCGCCGCAGACCCCGGGGTCCAGGGGCGGAACCCCTGCCACGCGGCGGAGCCGCATATCGGTGCTGCGGGAAGGGGCGGGGAGGGGGAAGTACCGATATGCGGCTCCGCCGCGTGGTCCCCCGGTCACCCGTCAGAGGGTCGCTCGTTCGAGGGAAGAACGGGGCGGAGGAGCTCGGCGGTGCTCCTCCGCCTCGTTAGGCGAGGGCGTGAGCCAGAGAAACCGTGAGGGAAAGCGCGGCGCCCGAGAGCGCCTGCGGGAACAGCGTGAGCGGGAGCGGGCGCGCGCGAAGCGTAAGCGGACGCTGGGCGTCCTGGGGGCGGTGGTGGCCGTCCTCGGCGCGGCGGTGGGCGTGGGCATGGTCGCGTCCAGGACCGACGACGACTCGGGGAAGTCGAGCGGCGCCCTGGTGCCGCCGCGCGGAGCCGTCGGCAAGGGGCGCCTGGTGATCCCCTCGGGGAGGTCGGAGAAGTCCGCGCAGGAAGGGAAGGCGGGGAGGGCGGGGAAGGCGGGCCCGGTGACCCTGACGGTCTACGAGGACTTCCGTTGCCCGGGCTGCAAGCAGTTCGAGGACGTCTTCCGCAAGACCGTCCACGAGCTGCAGGACACCGGCCGGATGCGGGTCGAGTACCACCTGGTGACGATCATCGACGGAAACCTCGGCGGCACCGGTTCGCTCCGCGCCGCGAACGCGGCGGCCTGTGCCCAGGACAAGGGCCCCGCGAAGTTCCGGGCGTACCACGATGTGCTCTACCGCCACCAGTCCCAGGAGACCCGGGACACCTACGCCGACAACGGCAGGCTGATCAAGCTCGCGGACCAGGTCCCCGGGCTGGTCACGCCCGCCTTCCGGAAGTGCGTCGAGGACGGCCGGCACGACGCCTGGGTGCGCAAGTCCAACGATGTCTTCGCCCACTCCGGCTACGGCTCCACGCCGACCGTGCTGCTGGGCGGAAAGTCGATCTACGGCGATCCCAAGAAGCCGCTGAGCCCCAACAAGCTCAAGCGCATGGTCCTCGCGGCGGCCCGCGGCTGATCCTTGTTACGCAGCCGTTGCCGGGTGGGTTGCCGCATCGCCCGCCCGGCACGGTAGCGTCGGTCCTGTCATGGACCTCCTCGCTTATATTCCCAGCCCGTCGTCCGGCGTGATCTATCTCGGTCCGGTCCCGCTGCGCGGCTATGCGTTCTGCATCATCATCGGCGTCTTCGTCGCGGTCTGGTACGGCGGGCGGCGCTGGGTCGCCCGTGGCGGCCGGGTCGGCACCGTCGCCGACATCGCCGTCTGGGCGGTGCCCTTCGGCCTGGTCGGCGGCCGCCTCTACCACGTCATCACCGACTACGAGCTGTACTTCACCGACGGCCGTGACTGGGTGGACGCCTTCAAGATCTGGCAGGGCGGCCTGGGGATCTGGGGAGCCATCGCGCTGGGCGCGCTCGGCGCCTGGATCGGCTGCCGCCGCCGGGGGATCCCGCTCCCGGCGTACGCGGACGCCATCGCCCCCGGGATCGCCTTCGCCCAGGCCATCGGGCGCTGGGGCAACTGGTTCAACCAGGAGCTGTACGGCAAGGCCACCACGCTGCCCTGGGCGCTGAAGATCGACGGCGACGCCGACGCGGGCCGGGTGGCCGGCACGTACCACCCGACCTTCCTGTACGAGTCGCTGTGGTGCGTCGGTGTGGCGCTGCTGGTGATCTGGGCGGACCGCCGCTTCACGCTGGGGCACGGCCGGGCGTTCGCGCTCTACGTCGCGGCGTACACCGTAGGCCGCTTCTGGATCGAGTACCTCCGGGTGGACGACGCCCACCATGTGCTGGGGCTGCGGCTCAACAACTGGACGGCCGTGGTGGTCTTCCTGGCCGCGGTGGCCTATCTGGTGATCTCCGCGAAGCGGGCCCCCGGCCGCGAGGAGGTCGTGGAGCCCGCCGCGGTCGAGGACGGCGCGGCCGAGGGCGGCGCCGGAGCGGCCCCGGCCACCGAGACGGGCGGCGACGCCCCGGCCAAGAGCGGCGACGCTCAGGCCAAGAGCGGTGGCGAGGGCGAGGCCGGTGCGGTGGCCGCCGAGGCGGAGCCCACCAAGAACCCCTGACGCGCGCCGACGCGCGTCCATCGGGCCGCCGAACCCCTCGGGGTTCGGCGGCCCTTCTGCGTTTGCGCAGGTCAGCGAGGTAAGTTCGGCCTTCCTTGCTGGCGGAGCGGGGGAATTCGTGCGTACCTTCGAACTGTTGGGGTGAGGGCCGCATCGCCACACCCTTCTCGAAGGGAGCACATCTTCATATGTCCGTCATCGACAGTGCCGAGTCACCGCACATCGCCCACCGCGACAACCACACCCACCGTGATGTGAACGGCGGCTGGCTGCGCCCCGCCGTCTTCGGGGCCATGGACGGACTGGTCTCCAACCTCGCGCTGATGACCGGCGTGGCCGGTGGCGCCGTGGACCGGCAGACCATCGTGATCACCGGTCTGGCGGGCCTCGCGGCCGGTGCCTTCTCCATGGCCGCCGGTGAGTACACCTCCGTCGCCTCCCAGCGCGATCTGGTCCAGGCCGAGCTGGAGGTGGAGCGGCACGAACTGCGCAAGCACCCGGTGGACGAGCTGGAGGAGCTGGCCGCGCTCTACGAGTCGCGCGGGGTGGAGCCGGCCCTGGCCCGTGAGGTGGCCGAGCAGCTCTCCCGCGACCCCGAGCAGGCGCTGGAGATCCACGCCCGCGAGGAGCTGGGCGTGGATCCGGACGATCTGCCGTCGCCGCTGGTCGCGGCGGTGTCCTCGTTCGGCTCCTTCGCGCTGGGCGCGCTGCTGCCGGTGCTGCCGTATCTGCTGGGCGCCACGGCGCTGTGGCCGGCCCTGGTGCTGGCGCTGATCGGGCTGTTCGGGTGCGGTGCGGTGGTGGCCCGGGTGACCGCGCGGAGCTGGTGGTACAGCGGGCTGCGGCAGCTGGCGCTGGGCGGCGCGGCGGCGGGTGTGACCTATGCCCTGGGCACCTTCTTCGGAACGGCCGTAGGATGACCGTCATACGGCGAGCCGCGATCATCGCGCCGTTACTCCTCGGTTTCGATCCTTTTACGGG
The DNA here is from genome assembly GCF_014712245.1 of Streptomyces sp. 5-10. Taxonomy (NCBI): domain Bacteria; kingdom Bacillati; phylum Actinomycetota; class Actinomycetes; order Kitasatosporales; family Streptomycetaceae; genus Streptomyces; species Streptomyces sp. 5-10. The sequence goes on along the minus strand of NZ_JACVYG010000034.1, from coordinate 73,246 downwards.
CGGGCATAAGCCCGAAGCGCTTGGGCAGTGTCGCCCGATCCGCGCGATGGCGACGCCGGTCGCCCAACCCCCAATGCCCGTATTGCCTGACCTCACCCCACCCCTGGGGTGTCCGCATGATGGAACAGAATTTCCGCTTCCCGAGATTCGCCCCATCATGTAACCTGCACGAAATTCTCGCGGAGGGCCAACGTCGTCCCTCGGCACACGCAAAATGCCATGACGACGACGGGAGAGCCGATGCGTTCCGCATCCCACCCTGCCCGCCAAGGGATGTACGACCCGCGCAATGAGCACGACGCCTGTGGCGTCGGCTTCGTGGCGACCCTCACCGGTGAGGCCGGCCATGAGCTCGTGGAGCAGGCTCTCACCGTGCTGAGGAACCTCGAGCACCGCGGCGCCACCGGTTCCGAGCCCGACTCCGGCGATGGCGCGGGCATCCTCGTCCAGGTTCCGGACGCCTTCCTGCGGGCCAGTGTGACCGGCTTCGAGCTGCCCGAAGCCGGTGCCTACGCGGTGGGCATCGCGTTCCTCCCCGAGGGCGAGACCGAGGGTGCGGCCGCCGCGGAGCACATCGAGCGGCTCGCCGCCGAGGAGGACCTGACCGTCCTCGGCTGGCGCGAGGTGCCCGTCGCCCCCGAGCTGCTGGGCAACGGTGCCCGGGCCACCATGCCCGCCTTCCGCCAGCTCTTCGTCGCCGACGGCACCAGCACCGGCGTGGCCCTGGACCGCAAGGCGTTCATGCTGCGCAAGCGCGCCGAGCGCGAGGCGGGGGTCTACTTCCCCTCGCTGTCCGCGCGCACCCTGGTCTACAAGGGCATGCTGACCACCGGTCAGCTGGAGCCGTTCTTCCCGGACCTCTCCGACCGCCGCTTCGCCACGGCCGTCGCGCTGGTCCACTCCCGGTTCTCCACCAACACCTTCCCGAGCTGGCCGCTGGCCCACCCGTACCGCTTCGTCGCCCACAACGGTGAGATCAACACCGTCCAGGGCAACCGCAACTGGATGCGGGCCCGGGAGTCCCAGCTGGTCAGTGACCTGTTCGGGGAGAAGGGCCTGGAGCGGATCTTCCCCGTCTGCACCCCGGACGCCTCCGACTCGGCGACCTTCGACGAGGTCCTGGAGCTGCTCCACCTCGGCGGCCGCTCGCTGCCGCACTCGGTGCTGATGATGGTCCCCGAGGCGTGGGAGAACCACCCCTCCATGGACCCGGCCCGGCGCGCCTTCTACCAGTACCACTCCACGATGATGGAGCCCTGGGACGGCCCGGCCTGTGTCACCTTCACCGACGGCACCCAGGTCGGCGCCGTGCTGGACCGCAACGGTCTGCGGCCCGGGCGCTACTGGGTCACCGACGACGGTCTGGTCGTGCTCTCCTCCGAGGTCGGCGTCCTCGACATCGACCCGGCCAAGGTGGTCCGCAAGGGCCGCCTCCAGCCGGGCCGGATGTTCCTGGTGGACACCGCCGAGCACCGCATCATCGAGGACGACGAGATCAAGGCCGAGCTGGCCGCAGAGCAGCCGTACGGCGAATGGCTGGAGGCCGGTCTGATCGACCTGGCCGACCTCCCCGAGCGCGAGCACATCGTGCACACCCACGCCTCGGTCACCCGCCGTCAGCAGACCTTCGGGTACACCGAGGAGGAGCTGCGCGTCCTGCTCGCGCCGATGGCCAAGGCCGGCGCCGAGCCGATCGGCTCGATGGGCACCGACTCGCCGATCGCCGCCCTCTCCGAGCGGCCGCGGCTGCTGTTCGACTACTTCACCCAGCTGTTCGCACAGGTCACCAACCCGCCGCTGGACGCGATCCGCGAGGAGCTGGTCACCTCGCTGATCTCCTCGCTGGGCCCGCAGGGCAATCTGCTGGAGCCGACCGCGGCCTCCTGCCGCAGCGTCACCCTGCCCTTCCCCGTGATCGACAACGATGAGCTGGCCAAGCTCATCCACATCAACGCCGACGGGGACATGCCGGGCCTCAAGGCGGCGAACCTCTCGGGCCTGTACCGGGTCGGTGGCGGCGGTCAGGCGCTCGCCGCCCGGCTGGACGAGATCTGCGCCGAGGCCGACCGTGCCATCGAGGACGGCGCCCGGCTGATCGTGCTCTCCGACCGCCACTCGGACGCCGAGCACGCCCCGATCCCCTCGCTGCTGCTCACCTCCGCGGTCCACCACCACCTCATCCGCACCAAGCAGCGCACCCAGGTGGGGCTGCTGGTCGAGGCGGGCGACGTCCGCGAGGTGCACCATGTCGCGCTGCTGATCGGGTACGGCGCCGCGGCCGTCAACCCGTACCTGGCCATGGAGTCGGTCGAGGACCTGGTCCGGGCCGGGACGTTCCTGCCCGGTGTCGAGGCCGAGACCGCGATCAAGAACCTCATCAAGGCGCTCGGCAAGGGCGTCCTGAAGGTCATGTCCAAGATGGGCATCTCGACCGTGGCCTCCTACCGGGGCGCGCAGGTCTTCGAGGCCGTCGGCCTGGACGAGTCCTTCGTGGACACCTACTTCCACGGCACCGCCACCAAGATCGGCGGCGCGGGCCTGGACGTCATCGCCAAGGAGGTCGCCGCCCGCCACGCCAAGGCGTACCCCGCCTCCGGCGTCCCCTCCGCCCACCGCACGCTGGAGATCGGCGGCGAGTACCAGTGGCGCCGCGAGGGCGAGCCGCACCTCTTCGACCCCGAGACGGTCTTCCGGCTGCAGCACTCCACCCGCTCGCGCCGCTACGACATCTTCAAGAAGTACACCGAGCGGGTGAACGAGCAGTCCGAGCGGCTGATGACGCTGCGCGGTCTGTTCTCCTTCAAGGGCGAGCGCCCCTCGATCCCGATCGAGGAGGTCGAGCCGGTCAGCGAGATCGTCAAGCGGTTCTCCACCGGCGCCATGAGTTACGGCTCCATCTCCCAGGAGGCGCACGAGACCCTCGCCATCGCCATGAACCAGCTGGGGGGCAAGTCCAACACCGGTGAGGGCGGCGAGGACTCCGACCGGCTGTACGACCCGGCCCGGCGCTCCTCGATCAAGCAGGTGGCCTCCGGCCGCTTCGGCGTGACCAGCGAGTACCTGGTCAACTCCGATGACATCCAGATCAAGATGGCCCAGGGCGCCAAGCCCGGCGAGGGCGGCCAGCTGCCCGGCCACAAGGTCTACCCGTGGGTGGCCAAGACCCGGCACTCCACCCCGGGCGTCGGCCTGATCTCCCCGCCGCCGCACCACGACATCTACTCGATCGAGGATCTCGCCCAGCTGATCCACGACCTGAAGAACGCCAACCCGCAGGCCCGGATCCACGTCAAGCTGGTCTCCGAGGTCGGCGTCGGCACGGTGGCCGCGGGCGTCTCCAAGGCCCACGCCGATGTGGTGCTGATCTCCGGCCACGACGGCGGCACCGGCGCCTCGCCGCTCACCTCGCTCAAGCACGCGGGCGGCCCCTGGGAGCTCGGCCTCGCCGAGACCCAGCAGACGCTGCTGCTCAACGGGTTGCGCGACCGCATCGTGGTGCAGACCGACGGCCAGCTGAAGACCGGCCGTGACGTGGTGATCGCCGCGCTGCTCGGCGCCGAGGAGTACGGATTCGCCACCGCGCCGCTGGTGGTCTCCGGCTGCGTCATGATGCGCGTCTGCCACCTGGACACCTGCCCGGTCGGCATCGCCACCCAGAACCCGGTGCTGCGCGAGCGCTACAGCGGCAAGGCCGAGTACGTGGTGAACTTCTTCCAGTTCATCGCCGAGGAGGTCCGCGAGCTCCTCGCCGAGCTGGGCTTCCGCTCCCTGGACGAGGCCATCGGCCACGCCGAGCTGCTGGACACCACCCGCGCCGTCCAGCACTGGAAGGCGCAGGGTCTGGACCTCGCCCCGCTGCTGTACGTACCCGAGCTGCCGGACGGCGCCGTCCGCCACCAGGTGGTCGAGCAGGACCACGGGCTGGCGAAGGCCCTGGACAACGAGCTGATCAAGCTCGCCGCCGACGCGCTGAACGCCGACTCCGCCGAGGCCGCCCAGCCGGTCCGGGCCCAGGTCGCGATCCGCAACATCAACCGGACCGTCGGCACCATGCTCGGCCACGAGGTGACCCGGAAGTTCGGCGGCGCCGGCCTGCCCGAGGACACCATCGACATCACCTTCACCGGCTCGGCCGGTCAGTCCTTCGGCGCGTTCCTGCCCCGCGGTGTCACGCTGCGGCTCGAGGGCGACGCCAACGACTACGTGGGCAAGGGCCTGTCCGGCGGCCGCGTGATCGTCCGCCCGGACCGGGGCGCCGACCACCTCGCCGAGTACTCGACCATCGCGGGCAACACCCTGGCGTACGGCGCGACCGGCGGCGAGATGTTCCTGCGCGGCCGGGTCGGCGAGCGGTTCTGCGTCCGCAACTCCGGCGCCACGGTCGTCTCCGAGGGCGTGGGCGACCACGGCTGTGAGTACATGACCGGCGGCCACGCGGTCGTCCTCGGCCCCACCGGGCGCAACTTCGCGGCCGGGATGTCCGGCGGCATCGCCTATGTGATCGACCTCGACCCGGACAACGTCAACGTCGATCTGCGGGACGCCGTCGGCGCGCTGGACGACACCGACCAGCGGTGGCTGCACGACGCGGTGCGCCGCCACCACGAGGAGACCGGCTCCACCGTCGCGGGCGCGCTGCTCGACGACTGGGAGACCGCCCTCACCCGCTTCAGCAAGATCATCCCCGCTACGTACCAGGCCGTGCTCGCCGCCAAGGACGCCGCCGAGCGTGCCGGGCTCTCCGAGTCCGAGACCCACGAGAAGATGATGGAGGCGGCGATCAATGGCTGACCCCAAGGGCTTCCTGAGCACCGACCGCGAGGTCGCCAAGACCCGCCCGGTGGAGGAGCGCGTCAAGGACTGGAACGAGGTCTACGTCCCCGGCTCGCTGCTGCCGATCATCAGCAAGCAGGCCGGCCGGTGCATGGACTGCGGCATCCCGTTCTGCCACAACGGCTGTCCGCTCGGAAACCTCATCCCCGAGTGGAACGACTACGCCTACCGGGAGGACTGGCGCGAGGCCAGCGAGCGGCTGCACGCGACCAACAACTTCCCGGAGTTCACCGGGCGGCTGTGCCCGGCCCCGTGCGAGTCGGCCTGTGTGCTCGGCATCAACCAGCCGCCGGTGACCATCAAGAACGTCGAGGTCACCATCATCGACAAGGCGTGGGACGCGGGCGATGTCACCCCGCAGCCGCCCGAGCGGCTCAGCGGCAAGACCGTCGCCGTGATCGGCTCGGGCCCGGCCGGCCTGGCCGCCGCCCAGCAGCTCACCCGGGCCGGCCACACGGTCGCCGTCTATGAGCGGGCCGACCGCATCGGCGGGCTGCTGCGCTACGGCATCCCCGAGTTCAAGATGGAGAAGCGGCACATCAACCGCCGTATCGAGCAGATGCGCGCGGAGGGCACCAAGTTCCGCACCGAGACCGAGATCGGCCGCGACATCGACGCCGCCAAGCTGCGCAAGCGGTACGACGCCGTGGTCATCGCGGCCGGCGCCACCACCTCGCGCGACCTGCCGGTCCCGGGCCGGGAGCTGAACGGCATCCACTTCGCGATGGAGTACCTGCCGCTCGCCAACAAGGTGCAGGAGGGCGACCTCACCACGTCGCCCATCACCGCCGAGGGCAAGCACGTCGTGGTCATCGGCGGCGGCGACACCGGCGCGGACTGCGTCGGCACCGCCCACCGGCAGGGCGCCGCCTCCGTCACCCAGCTGGAGATCATGCCGCGGCCGGGCGAGGAGCGGAGCCCGGGCCAGCCCTGGCCGACCTTCCCGATGCTCTACAAGGTCACCTCGGCGCACGAGGAGGGCGGCGAGCGGATCTACTCCGTCTCCACCACCCACTTCGAGGGCGACGAGGACGGCAACGTCCAGTGGCTGCACCTGATCGAGGTGGAGTTCAAGGACGGCAAGCTGGAGCAGAAGCCGGGCACCGAGCGGAAGATCCCGGCCCAGCTGGTCACCCTCGCCATGGGCTTCACCGGCACCGACCAGAAGAACGGCCTGGTGGAGCAGTTCGGCCTGGAGCTGGACGAGCGCGGCAACATCGCGCGCGATGCCTCCTTCGCCACCAATGTGCCGGGTGTCTTCGTGGCCGGTGACGCGGGCCGCGGCCAGTCGCTGATCGTCTGGGCCATCGCCGAGGGCCGCTCCGCGGCGCGCGGGGTGGACCGCTATCTGGCCGGGGCCAGCGAGCTGCCCGCCCCGATCAGCCCCACCGACCGGGCCCTCATGGTCTGACCCGGTCTCCCGGTCTTCCCGGATCTCCGCCCGTACAACGGCGTACGGATCGGCCGCGCGGCGCCTTCCCCCTCCCGACCGGGGGAAGGCGCCGCGTGGCGTTTCGGCTGACGCGTTCTCCGGGGCCACTGGCCAGGCCGGTTGACATTCCCTCCGACGCACTCCACCATCATTCCACTAACTGATTAGTGAAAGGGTGGTGGAGGGCGGATGGTCGAGTACCGGATCGACCGGCGCAGCGGCATCGCCACCTATCTGCAGATCGTCCAGCAGACCAAACAGGCGCTCCGCCTCGGACTGCTGCAACCCGGGGACCGGCTGCCCACGGCCAAGGAGGTCGTCGCGGCCACCGCCATCAACCCCAACACCGTCCTGAAGGCGTACCGCGAGCTGGAGCGCGAGGGGCTGGTCGAGCCCCGGCCGGGTCTTGGCACCTTCGTCCGCCGGTCGCTGGCCCGGCCCGGCGCCGCCGCGGACTCACCGCTGCGCGCGGAGCTCGCCGACTGGACCGACCGGGCCCGCGCCGCCGGGCTCGACCGCGAGGACGTGACGGCGCTGGTGGCCTCGGTCCTCGAGGAGCGCTTCGGCGAGAGCGCCGCCCCCAGCGAGCGTGGACACGAGGAGAACGGGTGACCGAAGAGATCGACCCGTCCGGCGCACTGGAGGCGTCCGGGCTGGGCAAGAAGTACCGGCGCGGCTGGGCCCTCAGGGATGTCGCCTTCCGGCTGCCCGCCGGGCGGATCTGCGCACTGGTGGGCCCCAACGGCTCCGGCAAGAGCACCCTGCTGTCCCTCGCCGCCGGGCTGCTGACCCCGACCACCGGCACCCTGCGGGTCTTCGGCCGCCCCTCCGCCGACCCCGGCACCCGCGAGCGCATCGCCTTCGTCGCCCAGGACAAGCCGCTCTACCCGCGCTTCACCGTCGCCGACACCCTGCGCCTGGGCCGGGAGCTCAACCCCCGCTGGGACCAGAAGACCGCCGAACGGGTGGTGGCGGAGGCCGAGGTGCCGCTGTCCGCCCGCGTCGGCTCGCTCTCCGGCGGCCAGCGCACCTGTGTGGCGCTCGCCGTGGCTCTCGGCAAACGTGCCGATCTGCTCCTCCTGGACGAGCCGATGTCCGACCAGGACCCGCTGCGCCGCCACCGGATGATGGGCGCGCTGATGGCCGAGGCCGCCGAGCGCGGCACCGGCGTGGTCATCTCCACCCATGTGCTCGCCGAACTCGACGGCGTCTGCGACTACCTGCTGCTGATGGGCGGCGGCCGGATCCGCCTGGCGGGCGAGGCGGACGCCATCCAGGCCGCCCACCGCCTGGTCACCGGCCCGAGCGGGACCGGCGGCGGTACACCGGAGGCGCTCGCCCGCCACACCGTGGTCGAGACCCGTACGACCGGCCGTCAGCTCACCGCGCTGATACGCCCGGCGGAGATCCAGGCCGGGGACGGCTGGATCGTCACCGAACCTTCCCTGGAGGACGTCCTGCTCGGCTATCTGCGCGCCCCCGACGCCCCGCCGCTGTTCACGGCCGGTGCCCGGGCGACCGGTACGGAGGTGGAGGCATGAGCGCGATCGGCGTACGGATCCGGGCGTCAGCCGGCACCCGGCCCCGCGTACGAGGGCTGGCGTGGCTGGTGGCGCGGCAGCACCGGGCCGCCCTCTGGGCGGGCCTGGCCGTGGTCGTGGCGATCGCCGCGTACATCGTCTGGCAGCGCGCGGAGATGATGGGCTATTTCCGGGCGCACGACAGGGACACCTACCGCACACCGCTGCTCAACACCGGGCGGCTGCTCACCGCCCTGCCGGCGCTGATCGGCGTCTTCATCGGCGCGCCCCTGTTCGCCCGGGAACTGGAGATGGGCACTCACCGGTTGGTGTGGACCCAGTCCGTCGGCCGGACCCGCTGGCTCATCGCCAAACTCGCGCTCCCGCTCGTCGCCGTCACGGCCGGCACCGCGGTCCTCGCGGCCCTGTACACCTGGTGGTGGCGGGCGGCCCGGGGCCAGTTCCAGGACATCGCCTGGGGCACCGCCGTGCCGTTCGACGCGACCGGCCCGGCGGCGGTCGCCCTCGCCCCGCCGGCCTTCCTCCTCGGCGCGGCGGCCGGGCTGCTGCTGCGGCGCACCCTGCCCGCCATGGTCGTCACGCTGGGGGCCACCGCCGGTGTCCAGTACGGGCTGGACGCCCTGCGCCCCCATCTGATGACGCCGCGGACGGTCGTCTCCGAACCCGACGCCTCCGGCGAATTCGCCGTCACCTACTTTCAGGTCTACTTCAACTCGTGGCGCGGCATGGGCAACGGCTATCTGAGCCGCTCCGGGGAGAAGATCCCCTTCGACCGCTGCGCGTCCGTGACCGGTGGCGATGACGCCTGGCACCGCTGCCTCGACCGGCTCGGTGCCACCCGGAGGGTGTACGAGGAGCTGCACCCGGCGAGCCACTACTGGCCCATGCAGTGGATGCAGGCCGGGATCTGCCTGGCCGTGGCCGTCGCACTCGCCGCGTTCTGCCTGTGGTGGATCGGCCGCAGACGGGCCTGATCCGCGCCCCTCCCCGCCACGGCATTCACGGCCTCCACGGCATCACCTTCCGCTCCGATCGGAGTTCCCCCTCCCATGGCCGTCTCGCCTGCCCTCGACTCCGCCGGGGTCGCGCCGCGCGCCCGCCCGGCGCCCCCGGCCCCGGCGCCCTCGGCCCCGGCGACCCGCCGCACCGGGCGCGCCGCCGCCGGGCTCGTCCCGGCCGGGCTGGCGCTGGCGCTCGGGCTGTGGGGGATCCGCCGCGAGAACAGCATGTGGCGCGATGAGTCGACGACGTATCAGGTCGCTCACCGGAGCGTCGCCGACATCTGGCGTCTGCTCGGCGGGGCCGACGCCGTCCACGGTCTGTACTACCTGCTCATGCACGGCGTCTTCGCCCTCTGGGACGGCGGTCTCGTCGCCCTCCGGCTGCCCTCGGTGCTGGCCATGGCCGCCGCGGCCGCCGGGGTCGGACTGCTCGGGCAGCGGCTCGCCGGGCCCCGCGCCGGACTCGCCGCCGGGCTGGTCTTCTCGCTGGCCCCGGCGGTGCAGCGGTACGCACAGGAGGGGCGGTCCTACGCCCTGGTCTGCGCCGCCGTCGTCGCGGCCACGCATCTGCTGCTGAGCGCCGTGGCCCGGCCCCGCAGACGCACCTGGGCCGGATACGCCGCCGTCGCCTCGCTGGCCTGTCTGCTGCACGAGTTCGCGATCCTGGCCGTCGCCGCGCACGGCGTCGCGCTGTACCGGGCCCGGGCGGGCGCGCGCTTCGGCTGGGCGTGGGGGCAGGCGGCCTCCGTGGTGGCGGTGGTGCTGGCACCGCTGGTGATCGTCAGTCAGCAGCAGGCGGCGCTGGTCGGCTGGATCTCCCCGCCGGGCCCGCCCGAACTGCTCGGCTTCGGCACGCTCGCCCTGGCGGGCCTCGGCTGCGCCCGGGGACCGCTGCCCGCGCACGGGCCCGTCCCGCTGCGCGACCTCGCGCTCGCGCTGCTGATCCTGCCCCCGGCGGCGCTGCTGGCGGTGTCGTATCTCCATCCGCTCTACGTCGACCGGTACGTGCTCTACGCCTACGTCGGTCTCGCGCTGCTGATCGGGGCCCGGCTGGACGCGCTGTCGCGCACCGTCGCCGCCCCGCGCGCGCTGGCCGGAGGGCTGGCGGTGGCCGCCGTGGCGGCGCTGCTGCCGTACTCCCTCCACCTGCGGACCCCGCAGAGCCGGCTCGACGACCCCCTCGCCGCCGCCCGCGCCGTACGGGAGCTGAGCCGTCCCGGCGACGGGGTGCTCTTCCTGCCCGCCCGGCGCCGGGAGCCGATCATGTCAAGACCGGAGGACTTCCGGGGCCTGCGGGAGCTGGCGCTGGCCCGGCACGCGATCCCCTCGGGCACCCTGCACGGCATCGAGCTGCCCGCACCGCTGATCCGGGCCCGGATGCTGACGGCCGGGCGGATCGTCACGGTGAACGACCCGCCCGGCCAGCCGCTGGACGGTACCCCTCAGGAGCGGGTGAAGCGTAAGGTGCTCGCGGAGCACTTCCACCGATGCGCCGTCAGGGACGTCACCGGGATGCGGATCGTGCTCTACGGGCGCGCGGGGGCGTGCTGAGCGTCGCCGGGCGCCGTCAGCCCTCGTTCTCCACCAGCCGGGCCGGGAAGCCGCCGGTGGCGACCGGGCCCCAGCGCTCGGGGGTGACCCGGATCAGCGACTTGCCCTGTTTGCGCATGGCCTCGCGGTACTCGTCCCAGTCCGGGTGCTCGCCCGCGATATTGCGGTAGTACTCGACCAGCGGCTCGACGGACTCCGGGGTGTCGATCACCTCGGCGGTGCCGTCGATCTGCACCCACGGGCCGTTCCATTCGTCGGACAGCACGACGAGGCTCACGGCGGGGTCGCGCTTGGCGTTGCGCACCTTGGCGCGCTCGGGGTAGGTGGACATCACGATCCGGCCGGAGTCATCGACTCCGCAGGTCAGCGGGGACGCCTGGGGCGAGCCATCGGCCCGGCGGGTCATCAGCAGCGCACGGTGGCGCGGGCGTACGAACTCCAGCAGTTCATCGAGGCCGACCTGGGTGTTGGTGGCGATGGAGGGACTCATGCAGGCGAGCGTACGACGTCGAGCGCGCTCCACGTCCGTAGGGCCACGGACCGGCGCCGCGTCGGACATCGCGTTCACGTGGTCAGGTGTCGCGCCAGGTGCCGCGTCACTTGTCGCGTCACGTGTCGCACTCCAGCACCGTACGGCACAGCCCGCAGCGGGCCCGCAGCCGCCCGCGCACCGGGACCCGGATGCGCTGACGGCAGGTCGGGCAGGGGAAGGAGACGCTCAGCGGAGGGCCGGCGTCGAAGGTGTACTCCCCTCCGGTGGGGGCGGGGTGGCCGGACTGGGCCGACCGGCGGTCCTTGGCGTAGCGGCGGCGGCCGGTCCAGCCGGCGGCGGCGAGCGGCGGCCGGGCCTGCTCGCGGCGGGCCAGCTCCAGCCCCTTGGCGTACGCCTCGTACGCCTGCGGAGAGGTGAACCAGGGGGAGGGGTCCTCACCGAAGAGCAGCGCCCGCATGGCCAGGACGTAGCCGAACTCCTCCGGTGTCAGATAGCCCAGTTTCTGGCTGGAAACCGAGTCCTGGCGGTAGGCGTCGAGCAGCAACCAGCCCGTGCCGAGATAGGCGGCGGTGGTGTCGGTGAGGATTTCGTTGTCGCGCGTGCCGGGGAACGACAGGTCCAGGCGGTGCAGATACACATGGGTGACCTCGTGGGCCAGGGCGGCGCCGATGTCCCGACGGTGGGTCTTGAAGCGGGAGTTGAGCTCGATGAAGTACTCCGGGCCCGCGGCCAGCTCCACGTTCCCCGCGTGCCGCATCTCCCGGAAGCTCACGATCATCCGCGCGTCCGGCAGCCGCAGATGCTGCACCATGACCCGGGCCACCCGCTGAACGCCCAGGTAGAGGTCGTCCTGGTCGGCGAAGGCCACGTCGCCGGGGACCACGCTGAGCCCGAAGGTGTCCACCGTGTCGCGGGACAGGCGGCGGTAGAGCGCGGTGATCGCGGCCCGGACGGTGTCCAGGTGGGGATAGCCGTGCTCGATGTCGCTGCCCGGTGCCGCCACGCCGTCACCCCGTGCCCGTCGCCAGCCGTGCGCCCTGTCTCCCCTCAACCTTACGGTCGTTCGGTGGGGCGGCGGGTAGGCCGCGCTGGCTGGAAACCGACCCTTGTCACCCCGTTCACCCGGTCCACATAATCACAGGGCGTTTTACCGGCTCATCCACGGGATTTCGGAGAGGTTTCCGGATTTTTGTCACGCGGCGGAGCCGCGAATCAGTGCTTGGCATGAGCCTGACATGCACCCGAACCCCCCACGAAAGGACACTCCGTTGCGGAACACGCTGAAGCACCTCAAGAGAGCCTCGGCCCTCGGTGCGGTCGCCCTCGCCGCCTTCAGCCTCACCCCCGGCAGCGCCAACGCCGTGCCCACCGGCCCCGAGCCGAGCCCCTCCGTGGTCGGCGGCACCCGCGCCGCCCAGGGCGAATTCCCCTTCATGGTCCGGCTCTCCATGGGCTGTGGTGGCGCCCTCTACACCCAGGACATCGTGCTCACCGCCGCCCACTGCGTGGACGGCAGCGGCGCCAACACCTCCATCACCGCCACCGCGGGCGTCGTGGACCTCCAGAGCTCCAGCGCCATCAAGGTCAAGTCCACCCGGGTGCTCCAGGCCCCCGGCTACAACGGCACCGGCAAGGACTGGGCGCTCATCAAGCTCGCCAAGCCGATCAACCAGCCCACCCTGAAGATCGCCGAGACCACGGCGTACAACAAGGGCGACTTCACCGTGGCCGGCTGGGGCGCCGCCGTCGAGGGCGGTGGCCAGCAGCGCTACATGCTCAAGGCCACCGTGCCGTTCGTCGACGACGCCACCTGCAAGTCCGCGTACGACGAGCTCGTCCCCGGCGAGGAGATCTGCGCCGGGAAGATGGCCCAGGGCGGCGTGGACACCTGCCAGGGCGACTCCGGCGGCCCGATGTTCCGCAAGGACGACAGCGGCCAGTGGATCCAGGTCGGCATCGTCAGCTGGGGCGAGGGCTGCGCACGGCCCGGTAAGCCCGGCGTCTACACCGAGGTGAGCACCTTCGCCAAGGACATCAAGGCGGGCGCGACCCAGCTCGGCGGCTGACCCCTCCTCAGCATCGCCGTCGACGGGAGCTGACCGGGGACCGGCCACCGAGCCGGCCCCCGGTCAGCTCTGTCGCTCCATCAGAGCCGTCAGCTCGGTTGTGTCTGCCCGTAGCAGATGCAGAACGGGTGCCCCGCCGGATCGTTGAAGACCCGGAACCCCGAACGCTCCCCGCCACTGTCGTGCAGGAACGTCGCCCCGAGCTCGATCAGCTCCCGCTGCGCCCGCTCCGCGTCCGCGCGCGTCGCCACGTCGAAGTCCAGGTGCATCTGCTGCGGATGGGCCGGATCCGGCCAGCGCGGCGGCTGATGGTCCGGCGCCCGCTGGAAGGCGAACTGACGGCCGTCCTCGGCCGTCAGGGTCGCCCACTCGGGATCGCTGTCGTTCACCCGCCAGCCCAGGATCTTGCCGTAGAAGGCGGCCAGCGCGGCGGGATCGGGGCAGTCGATGACGGTGCACTGAAGCGTCGCGATCATGTGGGAACCCTATGGGGTGTCCGGCGGACCACGCGGCGGAGCCGCATATTGATGCCTCCCCCTCCCCGCCCCTTCCCGGCACCTGACGATATGCGGCTCCGCCGCTTGGGGGGGCTCCGCCCCTGGACCCCGAGATCCGGGGCGGAGCCCCATATCGATGCCGCGGAAAGGGGCCGAACCCCCCGCCCGGGCCTGGGGCAAAACCCCGGCCCGGGGCTTGGGGCGAAGTACCGGTCCGGGGCCTCAGCAGGTCGGAGGAAGGCCGCTCTGGTTCGGCAGCGCCCCGAAGGGGCGCGGGCTGTGTCGATGGCGGCTCCGCCGCGCGGGCGCGACCAGCCACAACGGCGCCGCAGACGGCCGACGACGCATCGCGGCACTTCCAGCGGAGCGCTTAGGGCGGAGCGCCTGTCTGGGGTCTGGGGCGAAGTGCCGGTGCGGGGTCTGGGGCGAAGTTCCCGTTGGGTCTGGGGCGGAGCGCCTGTCTGGGGTCTGGGGCGAAGTGCCGGTGCGGGGTCTGGGGCGAAGTTCCCGTTGGGTCTGGGGCGGAGCGCCTGTCTGGGGTCTGGGGCGAAGTGCCGGTGCGGGGTCTGGGGCGAAGTTCCCGTTGGGTCTGGGGCGGAGCGCCTGTCCGGGGTCTGGGGCGAGGTGCCGGTGCGGGGTCTGGGGCGAAGTCCCCGTCGGGCTTGGGGCGAAGTGCCGGTCCGGGGTCTGGGGGCGGAGCCCCCGTCGGGGTCTGGGGCGGAGCCCCAGTTTCGGGAAGGGGCGGGGAGGGGAGCAGCCCGCCGCAGGCGTCAAGCCCCGTCGGACACCCCGCTCGCCCGGAACGGCCCCCTCCGGAGCGGGCCACGGAGAAAGCCGAGCCGGGAGCCGCCGGGAAGCGGCGCCGGGAGCCGCAGGGAGAGCCGGGCCGTACGCCGCCGAAAAGCCGGGCCGTAAGCCGCCGGAAAAGCCGGGCCGGGAGGCCACCGGGAAAGTCGGGCCGTAGGTGGAACCTCTCCCCGCCCAGGCGACTCCTCCACGGTGGAGGCGCCGTACCGGGAGCGGCCCTCCACCACGACCGCCCCGCCCCCTTCCGCGCCCCTCGCGGGCCGGACCCCAAACCCCCCACAGGGGTCGGGGCGGTCCGGGGGCCGACCGAGGGCAGGCCCCGGACGCGGCCGACGCGGGCCGACGCGGGCCGACGCGGCAGACGCGGGCCGAAGCGCCCCCGAGCGGAACCGGGTCCCCGGGAAAAGTACTCTCAGGAAGCATGACGCACAGCATGAGTGACCACACCGCCGGACAGCCGGCGACGGCGACGCCGGGAGACCCCGAGGGGATCGACCCGTCCGTCCTCGACGAGCTGACCCGGTTGCGCGACAGCATCGACAACATCGACGCGGCCGTGGTCCATATGCTCGCCGAGCGCTTCAAATGCACCCAGCAGGTCGGCCACCTCAAGGCCGCCCACCGGCTCCCCCCGGCCGACCCGGCCCGCGAGGCGCGCCAGATCACCCGGCTGCGGCAGCTCGCCGAGAGCGCCAAGCTCGACCCCGGCTTCGCCGAGAAGCTGCTCAACTTCATCATCGCCGAGGTCATCCGGCACCACGAGACCATCGCCCGCTCCGACAACGGCACCGAGGGGCCCGAGGGCGCACTCCGGTAGTGCTCCCGGGTGGCCATCCGCCCCGGGCAACCACTTCCCACCCGTGTGCGGCCCGCCGCACGTAGGGCAGCATGTCCCCATGTCCGTACTGACGCGCGAGGAAGCGCAGAACCGAGCCCGCCTCATCGAGGTCCACCGCTACACCATCGACCTCGACCTCACCCGCGGGGAGGAGCTCTTCGGCTCCACCACGACCATCCGCTTCAGCGCGCGCCAGGCGGGCGCGGACACCTTCGCCGAACTCCGGCCGGCCGCCCTCCACCGGGCCGTGCTCGACGGCCGGGAGCTGGACCTCACCGGCGAGACCGCCAAGGCCGTCGCGGGCGGCCGGCTCCCGCTCACCGGGCTCGGCGAGGGCGAGCACGAACTGCGCGTCGAGACCGACATGCGCTACTCCCACACCGGCGAGGGCATGCACCGCTTCACCGACCCGGCCGACGGCGAGACGTACCTCTACACGATGTGCTGCATGTCGGACGCGAACGACGTCTTCACCGCGTTCGACCAGCCCGACCTCAAGGCCGTCTTCGACGTCCGCGTCACCGCCCCGCCCGAGTGGACCGTCCTCGGCAACGGCATCGCCACCCGCGTCGGCGCCCCCGAGGAGGGCCGCTGGCAGCTCGCGCCCACCCCGCCCATCAGCACGTATCTGATGGCCCTGGCCGCCGGCCCGTACCACTCGGTGCGCACCGAGCACGCCGGACTCCCCTTCGGGCTGCACGTCCGCCGCTCCCTCGCGCCCTATCTCGAGGCCGACGCCGACGAGCTGTTCGACATCACCCGGCGCTGCTTCGACCGCTACCACGAGATCTTCGAGGAGCCGTACCCCTTCGACTCCTACGACCAGGCGTTCGTCCCCGAGTTCAACTCCGGCGCCATGGAGAACCCGGGCCTGGTCACCTTCCGCGACGAGTTCGTCTTCCGCTCCGCCGTCACCGACGCCGAGCGCCAGACCCGCGCCATGGTCATCGCCCACGAGATGGCCCATATGTGGTTCGGCGACCTGGTCACCATGAAGTGGTGGGACGACATCTGGCTGAACGAGTCCTTCGCCGAGTACATGGGCTACCAGATCCTCACCGAGACCACCCGCTACACCGACACCTGGGCCGACTTCGGCGTCCGCCGTAAGAACTGGGGCTACGACGCCGACCAGCGCCCCTCCACCCACCCGGTCGCGCCCGCGCCCGAGCTGGTCCCCGACACCGCCGCCGCCCGCCTCAACTTCGACGGCATCTCGTACGCCAAGGGCGCCTCCGCGCTGCGCCAGCTCGTCACCTGGCTCGGCGAGAAGACCTTCCTCGACGGCATCAACGACCACTTCACCCGGCACCGCTTCGGCAACGCCACCCTCGCCGACTTCATCGACTCCCTCGCCCGCTCCTCCGGCCGCGACGTCCACGCCTGGGCCGACCGCTGGCTGCGCACCACCGGCGTCGACACCCTCGCGCCCGTCGTCACCGCGGGCGGCGGCCGCTGGAGCGCCGAGATCCGCCACCAGGGCGGCGGCCCGGACGGGGACGTCCCCACTCGGCGCCCGCACCGCATCGCCATCGGCCTGTACGACCACGCCCCCGCCGCCCCGCACCAGCTGGTCCTGCGCGAGCGCGTCGAGGCCGAACTCGACGGCGCCGAGCCCGGCCTCAGCCTCTCCTTCACCGGGCCCCGCCCCGATCTGCTGCTGCTGAACGACGGCGACCTCACCTACACCAAGATCCGGCTCGACCCCGGCTCCTGGAAGGCCGTCCACCGCTCGCTGTCCGGCCTCCCCGACGCCGTCAGCCGCGCCGTGGTCTGGAACGCCGCCCGCGACATGGTGCGCGACGGCGACCTCCCGGCCACCGACTACCTCGAGGCCGCCCGCGCCCATCTGCCGCACGAGACCGACATAGCGATCGTCCAGGGCGTCCTCGCCTTCGCCCGCACCCAGATCGCCGACCGCTACCTCCCCGCGGACCAGCGCCCCGCCGCCCTGGCCACCATCAGCGCCACCTGCCGCGATCTGCTGCGCCGCACCGAGGACGGCTCCGGGGACGGGCTGCGGCTCGCCGCCGTCCGTACGTTCATCGGCAGCGCCACCGCCCCCGCCGAGCTCAGCGACTGGCTCGACGGCGACACCGTCCCCGGCGGCCCCGCCCTCGACCCCGAGCTGCGCTGGCAGATCCTCGGCCGCCTCGCCGTCCTCGGCGCCGTCGGCCCCGCCGACATCGACGCCGAACGCGCCCGCGACTCCAGCGCCACCGGGCAGGAGGGCGCCGCCCGCTGCCGGGCCGCGCTGCCGGACGCCGCCGCGAAGGAGGCCGCCTGGCAGACCATCTTCGGCGGCGGGGAGGACGGAAAGAGCGCCGACGGCCAGGGGAACGATGGCCAGGGGGACGAGCTCTCCAACTACCTGGTCACCGCGACCGTCGCGGGCTTCTGGCAGCCCGAGCACCACGACGTCCTCGCCGACTACGTGCCGCGCTACTTCCCGGCCGCCGTCGCGCTCGGCGCCCGCCGCGGCCCCGCCATCGCCGACACCGTCGCCCGCTTCGGCTTCCCGAGCACCGTGGACGCCGAAACCCTGCGCCTGGGCGAGGAGTGCCTCGCGTCCCCCGACGCCGTACCCGCCCTCCGCCGCCGCCTCGCCGACCAGATCGACGACCTGCGACGCGCCCTGAGCGTACGGGAGAAGCAGGGCGAGTAACCCCCGCTGACGCGGGCGGCGGGGCGCCCGATCGCCCCGCCGCCCGCGGCGTGGGGCCGGTCAGCCCGGGGCGTCGGCGAGCCGGGTGATGAGGAAGTCGAGGCGCTCCTCCTGACCGTCCGGGGCGGGATGCGCCCGCTGTCCGACAGGACGGCCGGCTGGTCGCGAGCACGTTCGACGAGTCCGTGCCCGCGGCAGGGTTCGGGCATGCCGACTGGCCAGCCGGGCCGTTCGAGCCGTGCGGACCGAAGCCGGGCGTGGGAGCCGCCGAACCACCACCGCCCCCCGGCGGGGACGGGGCAGACTGAGGGGCATGGATCGAGGAGCGCGCCGGTGGGAGCTGAGGGTCGACGGGGAGGGGTTCGAGGTCGGTGAGCGCGCCGGCGAACCCGGGACGTACGACCTCACCTGGCTGACCGGGCCCAACCCCGGATACGGCTTCACCATCGGTGTGCACGGAGCTGATTCCCTGAGCACGCGGGAACTGGAGGAGGCCGCACGGGACTTCCTCGCCCAGGTGGACCCCGAGACGGGGTACATCGAGTAACCGATCGGGCCGGACGAGGCGGCAAGCCCGGGGCGGCCCGGCCCCGCCGATCAATCCGCGCGGCCGGGCCGTACCACGTACGGGTGCACTTGACCCCGGCCCCGGATCGGACCGCTGGCGCGCGAAGTAATTTGGGCAGCCCTGACCGCCGCCCAGACACCCCTAGGGGCACACCCATGCCCGTGCCCGCATCCGGAACCGCCCGCCTCCTCGCCGGGGGCCAGGGCGGACCGGGCGTGCTCCGCCCGATGGTCGACACCGTCCTCGACGCCCTCGCCCACGGCGCCGCCGACCGCGGTGGGCCCCTCCCGGCCGGGGGACCGGCCGCGGTGGCCCGGCGGATACGCGGCGCGGCCCGGCCGCTCATCCCCGACGAGGGGGAGGGGCCCCACCACGCGCTGCGCAGCCTCGTCCGCGCCCTCGCCCATGGCGCCGCCGAACCCGCGGACCCCCGCTGCACCGCCCATCTGCACTGTCCGCCACTCGCCGTCGCCACCGCCGCCGACCTCGCGGTCTCCGCGCTCAACCCCTCCCTCGACTCCTGGGACCAGGCCCCCGCCGCCTGTGCGCTGGAGGCGCTGACCTGCCGCGCCCTGGCCGAACTCGTCCACCCCCACGGCCCCGCGCCCGACGCCCTCGTCACCACCGGCGGCACCGAATCCAACCAGCTCGGCCTGCTCCTCGCCCGCGAGGCCGCCCAGGGCGCTCCCCTCCGTATCGTCCGCGGCGCCAACGCCCACCACAGCGTCCAGCGCGCCGCCTGGCTGCTCGGGCTGGACGAGCCCCTGACCCTCCCCACCCCCGGCGGCGTCCTCGACCCGGTCGCGCTCCACACCGCCCTGGACCGGCCGTCCGACGCCCCCACCCTCGTCGTCGCCACCGCCGGCACCACCGACACCGGGGCCATCGACCCGCTCCCCGACATCGCCGACGTCTGCGACCACCACGCCGCCACCCTCCACATCGACGCCGCCTACGGCGCGCCGCTCCTCTTCAGCGACACCCTCCACAAGCGGCTCCACGGGCTCGACCGCGCCCGTACCGTCGCCCTCGACCTGCACAAACTCGGCTGGCAGCCGGTGGCCGCCGGCCTCCTCGCCGTGCCCGACGGCGCGGCGCTCGCCGCGCTGGCCCACCACGCCGACTACCTCAACGCCGACGACGACACCGAAGCGGGCCTGCCCGATCTGCTCGGCCGCTCGCTCCGCACCACCCGCCGCCCCGACATCTTCAAGATCGCCGTCACGCTGCGGGCGCTCGGCCGCCGCGGTCTCGGCGAGCTCGTGGACCACGTCTGCGCGGCCGCCCAGCACCTCGCGGACCTCATCGAGGCCCGCCCCGGGCTCGAGCTCTACGCCCGCCCCACCATCAGCACCGTCCTCTTCCGCCCCAGTGGGGCACCGCCCGCCGCCGTCGCCGCGCTGCGCCGCCGCCTCCTCCACCACGGGGCGGCCGTCCTCGGCCGCGCCGCCACCCCCGAGGGGCTGTGGCTCAAGGCCACCGTTCTCAACCCGCACATCCAGCCCGACGATCTGCGCGGGCTGCTCGAACTCGTGGAAGGCAACACCACCCCATGAGCACCGAACACCCCCCCAACCCCGCCGCGTCCGCCGATCCCGCCACGGCCGCCGACCGCCCCGTTGACCTGGCCGGCATCGGCATCGGCCCGTTCAACCTCTCCCTCGCCGCCCTCGCCCAGGGCGCCCCCGCCCTGCGCACCGCCTTCTACGAGCAGCGGCCCGCCTTCCACTGGCACCCCGGCCTCCTCATCGACGGCGCGACCATCCAAGTCCCCTTCCTCGCCGACCTGGTGACCCTCGCCGACCCCGGCAGCCCCTGGACCTTCCTCCAGTACCTCAAGGCCCATGAGCGGCTGTTCCCCTTCTACGTCGCCGAGCGCTTCCACATCGAGCGCGCCGAGTACGACGCCTACTGCCGCTGGGTCAGCGAACGGCTCCCCGGACTCCACTTCGACCACCGCGTCGACGCCGTCCGCTGGGACCACGAGTACGAGCTGTTCGAAATCGACTTCACCCGGCTCGGCCCGGCCACCGACGCCCCCGCGCCCGAGGCGACCGGAACGGATGCGGAGGGCAGGGCCCTCGGCCGCGTCTACGCCCGCAACCTCGTCCTCGGCGTCGGCACCGAGCCGTACGTCCCCGAACCCCTGCGCCCGCTCGCCGACGCCCCCAACGTCCCCGTCCTCCACTCCTCCGACTACCTCGAACACCGCGAGCGGCTTCTGGCCACCGGCCACGTCACCGTGATCGGCTCCGGCCAGTCCGGCGCCGAGGTCTTCCTCGACCTGCTGCGCAACCGCCCCCTCGGCGCCGAAGGGCTCCACTGGATGGCCCGCACCCCCGCCTTCGCGCCCATGGAGTACAGCAAACTCGGCCTGGAGCAGTTCAGCCCCGACTACACCCGCTACTTCCACACCCTGCCCGAGCCCGTCCGCGACCAGCTGCTGCCCCGCCAGTGGCAGCTCTACAAGGGCATCGCGCACGAGACGCTGGACGCGATCCACCACGAGCTCTACCGCCGCGCCCTGCACTCCGACGGCTGGCCCGGCGCCGTTCTCACCCCCGGTGTCACCGTCCGCACCGCCGGCCGTATCGCCGCCGCCCGCCTCGAACTCCACCTGGAACACACCGAGCAGGGCACCCGGGCCCGCCACACCACCGAGGCCGTCGTCCTCGCCACCGGCTACCGCGAGCGCCGCGTCGACACCCTCCTCGCCGCCCTCGACCCCTATATCCGCCGGGACGCCTCCGAGCGCCCGCGCGTCGACGCCGATCACCGTCTGGTCCTCGACCCCATGATCAAGGGCTCGGTGTACGTCCAGAACGCCGAGCGCCACACCCATGGCGTCGGCACCCCCGACCTCGGCCTCGCCGCCTGGCGCTCCGCCGTCATCCTCAACTCGCTGCTCGCGGACCCCGCCTACCGGCTGCCGTCCCGCACCGCGTTCACCGCGTTCGGGCTCCAGCCGTCGGGGCGGTGCGGCACCGTGATCGGCAACCCGCACCTCCCCGACCAGCGCACCCCCCTCGCCCCGACGCGCACCTGACCGCGCCGGGGCCGGCATGCCCCGAACGACGGGAATCGAACCTCAGCCGGCGGCGGTCAGCGCCCGCAGCCGGGTCAGCGTCTCTCGGATGACATCCGCCAAGTCACGTTCCTCGGTGGCGTTGATCCATCGCTCGAAGGCGACGCGGAACACGGCGATGCCGGTCTCGGCGGCCAGGCCGGCCTCGGTGTCGCCAACACCCCGCCGTCGCAACCTGTCGGCCAGGACGGCCGACATGGACGCAAGCTTGATCAACTCACGTTCGCGGAGATCGGCGTTGGCCATGATCACCGTCTGCCGCGTCCGCGCGAACTCACGGTCGCCGCCGACCATCCCGGCCACCGCGTCGAGCGCGGCCGCGATGGCGTCCAGCGCCGACGCCGTGGCTGGCGCCGCCTCCAGGGCGGCAACCGACTTCTCCTGCAGTTCGGACGACCCGTCGAAGAGAACCTCGCGCTTGTCGGCGAAGTGCCGGAAGAAGGTGCGGGCGGTGACACCGGCCCGTTCGGCTATATCGGCCACCATGGTCTGCTCGAAGCCACGTTCCAGATACAGCTCCAGCGCGGCCTCGCGCAGTCGGCTACCGGCTCCAGGTTCCCACCGTCCCATGCGGCGAGTTTATGTGATGTCACCTGATGACACCGCCTTGCCGGAACTGATGTCATCAGGTGACATCGGCGTGCTAGGGTCATGTCATCTGATGACATCACGGTGGAGGCAGCGAATGACCACGGCGAAGCGCATCCAGTACCACCAGTACGGCGGGCCCGAGGTCTTGCGGCTCGAGGACTTCGAGCCGGCGCCGCCCGGCGCCGGCGAGGTTCTGGTCCGGGTACGGGCGGCGGCGGCCAACCCGATGGACTGGAAGATCCGCAGTGGCAGCATGAAGACGCTGACCGGCCGGCGCTTCCCACGTGGGCTGGGCCACGACTTCGCGGGCGTCATCGAGGCGGTCGGCGACGGCGTCACTCGGCTCGGCGTCGGCGATGAAGTGCTCGGCGGGGCGCCGCTCAAGGCGGCGGGAGCATTCGCCGAGATGATCGTCGTCGAAGCGAAGGGGGTCGTGAAGAAGCCGGCGGATCTCTCATTCGAGGATGCCGCCGCGATCCCAACGGTCGGGATCACCGCCCTTCAGGCCCTGACCAACCCGGGGAAGCCGCACCCCGGACAAGCCGTCTTCGTCCACGGCTGCCTCGGCGGAGTGGGCCGATCCGCCGTCCAGCTAGCCTCGGCGCACGGCGCCTCGGTGGGAGGCAGCTGCCGCGCCACCGCCACGCGGGACGCGCGCGACCTCGGCGTCGACCCGATCGTCGAGTTCGACTTCGACCCGACGACGCTCAGAGGACGATTCGACATCGTCCTCGACACGGCGGGAACGCTCCCGATCAAGGCGGCGCAGACATTGCTGAAGTCCGGCGGCCGCATCATCGACATCACCCCCACTCCCGCGAAGTTCGCGAGAAGTGCCCTGCCGGGCCCCTTCAAGGTGTTGATCGCCCAAGCCGTCACGAAGGACCTCGAGGAGGTCGCGCGAGCTGCCGGGCAGGGAACGCTGCGGCTGCCGATCGCTCGCACGGTGCCGCTCACCCAAGCGATCGCGGCGCTCACGGAGTTCGAACGCGGCACACTCAAGGGCGGCAAGCTCGTCATCACGACCGGGTGACCGCCGTGCCGCTGTCGGCTCACGCTGTTCCGGTGCGGCGGCCCGCCGGAACAGCGTGAGGCACCCGCGTACGACGTGCGGGCGCTCGAAGCACGGCGATACCCCCGAACGCGCCCTAGAACACCGGAACGCCGTCCCGGGTCAGCTTCCAGTCCACCGACCCGAACCGCGACACATCGATCGTCCCCTTCGCCCGTACCCAGGCGATGATCGTGTTCCGGATCTCCTCCGAATTGGCCCACACCTGCTTCGCGGAGGCCACATGAGGGAAGTTGCCGCCCCCGCTCGCCCGGTAGTTGTTGACCGCCAGCACGAACCGCGCCTTCTCGTCGACCGGCTTGCCGTCGAAGCTGAGCTTCGCGATCCGCGAGCCCGGCGCCTTCGCGATGTCGATCTCGTAACGGAGGCCGCCGACCGCGTCGTAGTTGTAGTCCGGGATGTCCGAGGCGTTCGTCAGCTTCGCGGGGTCCACATCGCCGCCCGCCGGGGTCTGGACGTAGTAGCGCGCCGAGAACTCCAGATAGTCCTTGAGCTGGGCGCCCGTCAGCACCCGCGCCTCCAGGGTGTTCTCGAACGGATACAACCCCGCCACCTGCCGGATCGTGACCTCCCCGGCCGGGATCGCCGCCGTACGGGAGAAGCAGGACGCCTGCGAGAGCACCGGCAGCTCCGCGTACTCCGTCCCCGCCAGCGCCGCCTTCACCGTCTCCGCCTGCACATGGTTGATGAAGTCCACGATCGGCGCGTCCTTGTACGGCGCCTCGGTGGCCGTCATCGCCGCCGAGCAGGTGCCGATCACCTGGTTCACATAGCCGACGACCTTCTTGTGCTCGGCGTCGAGCAGCCGCTCGATCCGCGGGTCCTCCTCGGCCGTGTTGGAGTTCAGCACCTTCGCCGACACCGACGCCACCTGCCAGCGGCCCCGCTCCCACTCCAGCTCGAAGTCGAAGAGGGTCAGCCGCTGACCCCACTTGAGCGGTTCCGACAGTACGACCTCGCGTCCGGTCTCCTTGTTGACCACCCGTGACTCGGGGATCTCCACATGCGCGTGGCCCACCAGGATCGCGTCGATCCCCGCCACCTTCTCGGCCACCAGTGCCGCCGCGTTCTCCACATACGGCACCTGGTCGCCGTAGCTGGAGGTGCCGCTGGTCCCCGAATGCGCCGAGACGATCACCACGTCCGCGCCCATCGACCGCAGCCGCGGCACCCACTTCGCCGCCTGCTCCTCCAGGCCCGGGAAGGTCATCTTGCCCTGCACATTGGCCTTGTCCCAGATCGCGATGCCCGGGTTGGTCAGCCCCAGCACCGCCACCCTCACATCCCGTCCGCACGGGGTGCGCAGCCGCGTCATCCAGTACGGCGGGAAGGCGGGCCGCAGCGTCTTCGCGTCCAGCGCGTTCGCCCCCAGCAGAGGGAAGTCGCACTGCTCCTCGAACTTCCGCAGCACCGGGATGCCGTAGTTGAACTCATGGTTGCCCAGCGCCGCCGCGTCATAGCCGATCGCGTTCATCGCCCGCGCCATGGGATGCACCGGGCCGCCTTCCCCGGTGATCGGGTCCACCCGGGCGTAGTAGTACGACAGCTGGGTGCCCTGGATGGTGTCGCCCGCGTCGATCAGCAGCGTATTGCGGCGGCCCTTCTCCTTACGGACCTGGTCGACCAGCGTGGAGATCTTCGCCAGGCCCACATCGTTGTGCGCCGCGTCGTCGAACTCGGCATCGGTGAAGTAGTCCCAGTTGAAGACGTTGCCGTGCAGATCGGTCGTGCCCAGCACGGTGAAGGCGTACCGCCGCCGGGGCCGCCCGTGGCCCCGCGCCTCCGCCGGGACGGCGGCCGCGGCGGAGGCGAGGGCGGCCCCCGCACTGGTCGCCGCGGTGCGGCCGAGGAACTTCCGACGGTTGAGCGGCATGGCTGATCTCCCCTGAGATACCTGCGAATTGGGCACAACGCGCGTAGATTCTGGCCCAACCGCACCGCTTCGCACCAGCCCTCGCACACCCGACCGGGAGCCGCCATGGACCAGCCGCCGCAGCCCGCCCAGCCCGGCCCTCCGCCGCGGCCCGCCGCGCCCCTGCCGTACGGCACCCCCGACACCCCGCGCGTCGCCGTCCGCGGCGAGGCGACCCTGGAGGTCGACCCCGAGATCGCCCGGCTCACCATCACCGTCAGCGCCCGCGGCGCCGACCGGCGCGCCGCGCTGGAGGACCTCACCCGCCGCAACAACCAGGTCCTGGAGCTGGTGAAGTCCTACGGTGAGGCGGTCGAGAAGCTGGAGACCGGCGCCTTCTCGGTCACCCCCGAGATCAGCCCCAAGAGCCGCCACGAGCGCGTACGGGCCTACCACGGCCGGGTGCACCTGACCGCGGCCCTCACCGACTTCACCGCCCTGGGCGAGCTCACCACCCGCCTCGCCGACCTCGAGCTCACCCGCGTCGACGGCCCTTGGTGGGGGCTGCGCCCCGACTCGCCCGCGTACGGCCGGGCCCGGCAGCAGGCGGTGCGCGAGGCGGTGCAGCGGGCCCGCGAGTACGCCGGGGCGCTCGGCGCCCGGCTGGTGGCGCTCACCGAGCTCGCCGACCTCGAGGCGGAGGAGGGCCCGTTCCAGCCCGTGGCGGTCGCCGCCCCGCGCGCCCGGTCCGGCTACGGCGACCCCGCCGACCGGGACGCCGTGGCCGCGCTCGACCTCGAGCCGCAGCGCCAGACGGTGTACGCGCACGTCAACGCGCGCTTTACCATGACCCCGCCCGAGCTCTGAAACGCCTCCTCCGGAGCCCCGGAGCCACCCTCCGAAACGCTCATCGGAGCGGCCCGCTGCACGTTTCATTAGTTGTCAATAACCTGCCATCCAAAGGCCATGGAGGAGTGTGAAGTTCCCGGTTCTTTACTCGCCGGTAAGTCATAGGCTCGGCATCATGCGCCGAGCAAAAATCGTCTGTACCTTGGGACCCGCCACCGACTCGTACGAGCAGATCAAGGCACTCATCGAGGCCGGAATGGACGTGGCCCGCTTCAACCTCAGCCACGGCACCTATGCCGAGCACGAGGAGCGTTATCGGCGAGTGCGCAAAGCCTCGCTGGAGACCGGCCGCAGCGTCGGCATCCTGGCCGACCTTCAAGGTCCGAAGATTCGGCTCGGCCGTTTCCGTGAAGGGCCCGTACTCCTTGAACGCGGGGATGAGTTCATCATCACCGTCGAACCCATCGAGGGCGACCGGTTCCGCTGCGGTACCACCTACGAGGGGCTGGCCGGCGACGTCAGCAAGGGTGAGCGGATCCTCGTCGACGACGGCCGGGTCACCCTGGAGGTCGTCGACATCGACGGCCCCCGGGTGCACACCATCGCCATCGAGGGCGGCATGATCTCCGACCACAAGGGGCTCAACCTCCCCGGTGTGGCCGTCTCCGTCCCCGCGCTGTCCAAGAAGGACATCGAGGACCTGCGCTGGGCCCTGCGCATCGGCGCCGATGTCATCGCCCTCTCCTTCGTCCGCAACGGCAACGACATCGTGGACGTCCACCGGGTCATGGACGAGGAGGACCGCCGGCTGCCCGTCATCGCCAAGATCGAGAAGCCGCAGGCGGTGGAGAACCTCGAGGGGATCGTCGACGCCTTCGACGGCATCATGGTCGCCCGCGGCGACCTCGGCGTGGAGATGCCGCTGGAGCAGGTACCGATCGTCCAGAAGCGCGCGATCAAGCTGGCCAAGCGGAACGCCAAGCCGGTGATCGTCGCCACCCAGATGCTCGACTCGATGATCGAGAACTCCCGCCCCACCCGGGCCGAGGCGTCCGACGTGGCCAACGCGGTGATCGACGGCACGGACGCGGTGATGCTCTCGGGCGAGACCAGCGTCGGCAAGTACCCGATCGTCACGGTCAAGACGATGGGCCGCATCGTCGTCGCCGCCGAGGAGGACATCCTCGCCAAGGGCCTGCCCCCGCTCACCGAGCGCAGCAAGCCCCGCACCCAGGGCGGCGCGGTGGCCCGCGCGGCGGCCGAGATGGGGGACTTCCTCGGCGCGAAGTTCCTCGTCGCCTTCACCCAGTCCGGCGACACCGTCCGCCGCCTCTCCCGCTACCGCTCCCCGATCCCGCTGCTGGCCTTCACCCCGGAGCCGGGCACCCGCTCCCAGCTCAATCTGACCTGGGGCGTGGAGACCTTCCTGGGTCCGATGGTCGATTCCACGGACGAGATGGTGGCCCAGGTGGACGAGGAACTGCTGCGCCTCGGCCGCTGCAAGAAGGGCGACCTGGTCATCATCACGGCCGGTTCCCCGCCCGGTGTCTCGGGCTCCACCAATCTGGTCCGCGTCCACCACATCGGCGCGGACGACCTGAGGTAGCCGAGCCTCGCTCCTTGGGGCCGAAGTACTGGTTCAGTACTTCGGCCCGACGTGCTTGTCCATGAGGGCGACGGAAGCCCGGCGGGCGACGGAGATGTTGAACGGATCGCTGCCGCGCGCGAGTGTCGTCCACTCAACGCCGACCTTGGTGAGGGTGTCGGAGCAGAGCTTGCGGATGTCGTCGGACTTGTTGGTGAAGAAGTACCGGGGGTATTCGTAGCGCTTGCGTTCGCCCGCGACGAGGCGGGTGGTCCAGTTGGTGATCCGGCAACCGTCGGAGTGGAAGAGCCCACGGATGAACTCCCATGGGTGACGGTCCACGATCTGTTGTTGCCAGGCTTCCAGGACGATGGGCCGCTCATGCTTCTTGCCGACGCCGTGTTGCGGGAACATGCACCACAGGTGCTGTGAGTAGACCTTCACGTTGTGGCAGCCTGTCCGGCGGACCCGACAGACCGAGTTGTTCGGGAAGACCGCCCGCATCGCTGCCTCGCACTCGGCAATCAGCCCTGGCCATGCCTCGCTGCAAGCGACCATGAGGCTCGGGGCGCGATGCTGGGAGTACTGAATGATGTGTCCGTCGCCCAGATACAGTCCGAGCAGATAGGCATACGTCTCGGCGACGTCTTGGAGATGGCCCAGAGGCGAGCATCTTGGGCATTCGGACTTGAGCGAGACAGGTTCGATGTTGACTTGCCAGCGGGCAATAGCGGATCGCGATACTCCGGTTTGCTTGCTTACCGCATTGATGCTGAAGCCCTGGCGGACTAAGGCGATGGCGCGCTTACGTGTTGCGATGTCGTACACGATTGCGAGCCTGGCCGCAGTCTGACTTTCGTGTGCCCGCTCGAAGGATTGTTCACTTCATCGGGTGAAAGAGGTCAAATATTCGGTGACCTTGGAATTTAAGGTAAGTGCCCCGAGTGGGATTCGAACCCACACTGTCGGTGGTTTGAGCACCGTCTCTCTAACCGTTGGAGTACCGGGGCCTTACGAATCGAAGGTGGCGGCGCCCCCTCCGTGCTCCAACCATACAGGAGATAGGTAGGCTCGTGGTGCCCACCTGCCAGGAAAACGAGGAGCACAGTGAGCACCGCTGACGCCCCCGACGCGCAGTCGCACGTCCCACCGCAGACAACCCGCGTCGTCATCGCCGAGGACGAGGCCCTCATCCGCCTCGACCTGAAGGAGATGCTCGAAGAGGAGGGGTACTCCGTCGTCGGCGAGGCGGGCGATGGGGAGACGGCTGTCGCGCTCGCCCAGGAGTACCACCCCGACCTCGTCATCCTCGATGTGAAGATGCCGGTGCTCGACGGCATCTCCGCCGCCGAGCGGATCGCGGCCGACCGCATCGCGCCCGTCCTCATGCTCACCGCGTTCTCGCAGCGCGAACTGGTCGAGCGGGCCCGGGACGCCGGGGCGATGGCGTATCTCGTGAAGCCGTTCAGCAAGAGCGATGTGGTTCCGGCCATCGAGATGGCCGTCTCCCGCTTCACCGAGCTGAAGACCCTGGAGCAGGAGGTCGCCGACCTCTCCCAGCGGCTGGAAACCCGCAAGCTGGTCGACCGGGCCAAGAGCATCCTTCAGACCCAGTACGGGCTGACCGAGCCCGCCGCCTTCCGCTGGATCCAGAAGACCTCGATGGACCGCCGGCTGTCGATGCAGCAGGTGGCGGAGGCCGTCATCGAGGACGCGGCGGAGAAGAAGCAGCAGTCCCAGCAATAGGGAGGACGTGCTGGGCCAGTCGGCCGAGCAGCAGGCGCACCTCGTCCGCCTCGGCCGTTCCCAGCTCGTCGTGGATGGAGAGTGCCTTGCGCCAGCAGGCCTCGGCACGATCGCCCTCTCCGAGTTCCATCAGGGCCTTGCCCAGCAGGGTGAGGACGACGGCGCGGCGCCATTCGCCGCCGATTGCGCCCAGGGCGAGGGCCTGCTCGGCATGTGCGGCGGCCTCTGCCGGATGGTGAAGTGCGAGCTGGACCTCCGCCAGCCGGTGGTGGGTCATTCCTTCCCACAGACGCTGGCGGCTCTCGTGGAAGAGGCTGACCGCATCGGTGAGCGCTTCCAGTGCTTCCGGACCCCGCCCGGCCGAGATCAGTGCCTGGCCGAGCGCGTACTTTCCGTTTGCGAGGCGCAGGCCGAGCCCCAGGCTCTCGTAGATCCTGACGCCTTGCTGGGCTACGTCGATCGCATTCATGGTGCGACCCAACTCGATGTGAACCCGGGACAGGTTGCACAGCGCCGCAGCCTCACCGGGTCGGTCCTGGTCGGCGCGGAAGGCGTCTATGGCCTCGAGGAGGTGGGCCTCCGCCTCGTCGAACCGTTTCAGAAGGATCGCGGTCACACCGCGCAGATTCGGGAGGCGGCCGATAACGGCCGGGTCCTCCACCGCGCGGCCGATGCGCATGGCCTGCCGCGCCTGTTCGTCGGCTTCCTGGTGCTGTCCGCGCAGGCTGAGGGCGCGGGCCAGGGCGCTCCGTGCGCGGCTTTCGGCCTGCGGGTCTCCGCTGGCCTGGGCGGTCGCGCTGAGTTTTGCGGCCAGGGCCGCGTACCGGTGGGTGTGGGATCCGGACTCGGCGAGGTCGGACGCGATCAGAAGCAGGTCGGTCGCGCGGCGCAGCGTTGCGCCGGAGCCGGCCTGAGCGGCACATGCCAACAAGCAGTCGCCCTCGCTGAAGAGCCAGTCGAGTGCGGCGTCGTCGTCCGGGAAGGCGAGGCCCGGGTGGCTGGTGGGCGCGAGGTGCTTGATCAGCCGGTCGCCGGGTCGTTCCCGTGCGTACACACCTGCCGTCGTGGCGAGATAGAAGTCGAGTAGGCGGCTCACGGCCGCGTCCCGGTCCGCTGGTCGCTCATCACGCTCGGCGCAGGCTCGGGCGAAGAGGCGTACGAGGTCCTGGTAGCGGTAGCGACCGGGTACTACGGAATCCAGCAGAGAGGTATCGACGAGGGATTCGAGTTGGTCCTCGGCGTCAGAAACATCCATGTCGAGGACGGCAGCGGCCGCCGTGAGCGAGATGTCCGGGCCGTCCGCCAGCCCCAGCAGCCGGAACGCCCGGGCCTGCTGCGCTTCGAGCTGACCGTAGCCCAGCTCGAAGGTGGCCTTGACTGCCAGGTCGCCCGCCCGTAGCTCGTCCAGCCGCCGTCGTTCGTCGCCGAGCCGGCGCGCCAGGGTGGATACGGTCCAGGTGCGGCGTGCCACGAGCCGGGAGGCGGCGATACGGACGGCGAGGGGGAGGAAGCCGCAGGCCGCCACCACGTCCATGGCGGCGTCGCGCTCCGCCTCGACCCGCTCGACGCCTACGATGCGAGTGAAGAGTGCCAGCGCTTCCTCGGGGCTCATCACATCGAGGTCGACGAGATGGGCGCCCGCTAGGTCGATCATGCGGGTACGGCTGGTGACCAGAGTGACGCAACCCTCGATCCCGGGCAGCAGCGGCCGTACCTGGGCAGCGTCGCGCGCATTGTCCAGGAGGGTGAGCACACGGCGGCCGCCGAGTTTGGAGCGATAGAGGGCGGCGCGTTCCTCGACGCCGTCGGGGATGCTGTGGTCCGGGGTGCCGAGGGCGCGGAGGAAGGAGCCCAGGACGGCTCCTGGGGCGGCGGCGGTCGGCGTCGAGCCCTGGAGGTCGACATAGAGCTGTCCGTCGGGGAAGAGGTGACGCGCGGCGTGCGCTATGTGGACGGCCAGTGCCGTCTTGCCGATTCCGGCGATCCCGTGGATGGCCCATACGGCGGTGGCGCGTCCGTTGGGGGTGGCCAGTTGCTCGCTCAGCTCATGGACGAATGTGGTGCTGCCGGTGAAGTCAGGTGTGTCGGCCGGGAGTTGGAGGGGGACCGGTGGCGGGGGTGCCGGGTCGGCTCGGTCGCTTTCCGGCGTGCCGGAGGGAAGTAATGTCTTGTCCGCCTCGAGGATGCGCTGCTGCAAATCGCTGAGTTCCGGCAACGGGTCCACGCCGAGTTCCTCGGCCAGCAGCCTCCGGGTGTCGGCGTAGACGGCCAATGCCTCGGCCTGTCGGCCGCTGCGGTAGAGCGCCAGCATGAGTAGTTCACGCAAACGCTCGCGCAGCGGGTGTGCGGCGGTCAGCGCCGTGAGCTCGGGGACCGCCTCGGTGTGGAGGCCGAGCTCCAGATCATGGTCGAGGCGTGTTTCGATCAGTGAGAGATGCCATTCCGCGAGACGCGAGCGCTGTGTCTCCGCGTACGGACCGGGCAGTCCGGCCAGCGCCTCGCCGTTCCACAGGCTGAGCGCCTTGTTGATCAGCTCTCGTGCCCGGACTCGGTCGCCGGACTGCCCCGCTTTCTCTGCCTGGGCGGCCAGCTGTTCGGCTACATCGACATCGAGTGCGCCTGGTGCGGTGCGGATCGCGTATCCGCCGGATTCGCTGACCAGTACATCCGAGTCGGCTCCCAGAGCCTTTCGTAGCCGCGAGGCGTACGTTCTCAGCGCGGCGATGGCTACCTCGGGCGGGTCATCGCCCCACACGGCGTCGATCAGTTCCGGCGCGGTCACCGTCTGTCCGCCGCGTAGCAGCAGCGTGGCGAGCAGTGCCCGCTGCTGCGGTGAGCCGGTGCTGAGCTGCTCCTCGCCTCGAATGGCCCGGACCGGCCCGAGCACGGTGAAGCGAAGGGGCCCCGGTTCGTGAGGCGTTTCCTGGCCGGTGGCCGGGCGAGCGAGGGGGCGCGGCGATGGGCTCGTCGGAGTTCGCTGAATCTCTGTGGGGGGTGGCGCAGGCGGGTAGGGCGTGTCCCGTGGGCTGCCCGCGGGAGAGCGAAACACCTGCCGGAAGCTGTGCGGGGCCTCAGCGGCGCGGCCGCGCTCGTGCAGCGCTCGGGCGAGCTGGGCGCGGAACGGCTCGTAATCCGGATGTTCTTCGGCGAGTGCGCGCAGCTCGGCGATCGCCCGGGTGTGACGACCGAGACGCAACTCGGTGTCGATGCGCAGGGACAGCGCCTCCAGGCGCAGATTTTCGAAGCGTCGTGCCTGGGCCGCGAGTCGGGGGGTGGCGGCGATGCCCGTGAGGGCGGGGCCACGCCACAATTCGTTCGCT
Source organism: Streptomyces sp. 5-10 (assembly GCF_014712245.1). Lineage (NCBI taxonomy): Bacteria > Bacillati > Actinomycetota > Actinomycetes > Kitasatosporales > Streptomycetaceae > Streptomyces > Streptomyces sp. 5-10. The sequence continues at coordinate 40,854 of NZ_JACVYG010000034.1, read as the reverse complement.
GCGCTCAGCAGTTCGTGTGCGCGTTCGTCAAGGCCCTCGTCGAACCGGCTTCTGGCGTCGTCGAGAAGTCGGGTGAACCGGGTCAGGTCCAGGTGCTGTGGGTTCGCCAACAAGGTGTAGCCGACGGAGTGTGTCGCCACCAGACGGCGCCCGGCGCCCGGCCCGCCCGCCTGGTCGATTCGACTCCGTAGTCGGCTGGCGTAGGTGTGCACTTGAGCCCGCGCCGTGGCAGGCGGGGAAGCGCCCCAGAGCTCTTCGCTGAGCGTTTCGATAGGGACGGTCTGCCCGCACCGCAGCAGGAGCGATGTGAGGAAGGTGCGGGCGCGCACTGATGGCGGGGTGACGTCGATACCATCCACGACGAGTTGGACGGGGCCGAGCAGGTGTGCCTCTGTCCTCATGAGGTCCCCTTGGAACGGCTGCCGTGGACGATGCTGTTCCGCTGATCCAGGAGAGAGAGGGGCCGTAGACCGTATTCGCGGTCCCAGCGGTCGAGTTCATCGGTCACGAGCCGGAGAGCGCGGGATTCCGACCCGGTCGCGCACAGGGCGCGGGCCAGTAGGACGACGATGCTCTCGTCACCTGGGTGCTGGGTACGCAGGTTTTGGAGATCGGCTGTGGCCCGGGCGGCGGCACCCAGCTCCAACAGGGCGGCCGCTCGCCGCTTGCTGAGATCCAGGTGGATGTCCGCGAGGCCCTGTCGGGTGCTCAGAACATAGGCGGAGGGTTGGAGCTCGGCCAACGGCTGGCCTCGCCACAGCCTCAGTGCGGTGTCGTAGTGGGTGAGAGCGGTGTGGGTATCGCCCTCGGTGTGGGCTGCCTCGCCGTCCTCCAGCAGACGTTGGAAGCCGGTGACGTCGACGGAGTCCGGGGTGGTGTGCAGGACGTAGCTCACCTGTTCCGGGATGTGGCCCGGATGGGTCGCCAGGCGAGGTGCGCCGCCGTTCGTTCCGTGGGTGAACTGACCCAGCAGCTGCCGCAGATGGTGGATGTGCACATGCAGGGCCTGCGTGGCGGATGCCGGAGGCGGGCCTGGCCAGATGCGCTCCCGCAAAGCGGCGATCGTGACGGCTTGTCGTGCTGAGAGAAGCAGGATGGCGAGAACCGCTCGCCGTTGGGGAGGACCCAAGGTGACGTGCTCGCCGTTACGACTCGCCTCAACGGGGCCCAGGAGTCGGAACTGGAGGGAAATCGCCTTCACCCCTCCCACGATCGGCGATTGATGAAAGCCAGCCTAGCAGTACACTTAGTAGGCATTAAGTGACTGTAGAGCGAGAGCAGAGCGGAATCAGAGGGAGATCAAGGGAGAGTGCGGAGGGTGCTGCCGTATCAAGACGTTCATCAATCGTCCACATGATGCGGGCACTCTGGTAGACCAGCGCGCTTGCGGCATGCCTAGTCCAGCGTGCAATCAGGCAGGGCCTTCCGGGGGTGGTAGCCCGGGAGCCCTGCCTTGCTGTGTTTTCCTGGTAACTCTGGCCCAACTCAGGCTACTTCGGCTACCTTCATTTCTGACTCGCCGTGCGTTCGTGAAGTGATCCGGGCCTCCTACCAAGGCCCGCATGGGGTCTTTCTTGTCGTGCGCGGGGAGTTGACCTGGACTAGGCACAGTCGAAGGAGAGTGCAGCGGTGTATCCGGATTCCTTAGCGTGGCTGTTAGCCGGGGTCGTAGTGATCCTGGCCTTCTTTGCCCTCGTCGGCTACGTGGCCAGGGTGCTGCGGGCGACGCGACGTCTCCCTGCGGTGATCATCGCCCTCGGGACGCTGATCGGCGTTTTGCCGACCATTCTCTACGCGATGTACCACGTGGCCGGAACGGCCTGAGCCGCAGACGGACAAAGGGCTTGGCCGCACCGCTTCCGGTGCGGCCAGGCCCCTGGCCTTCAGTCCTCGCCGAGGTACGCCTTCCGCACCGACTCGTCGTGCAGCAGCGCCTCGCCCGTTCCCGACAGCACGATCTTGCCGATCTCCATCACATGGCCCTGGTCGGCCAGCGACAGAGCGGCCTGGGCGTTCTGCTCGACCAGCAGGATCGTCGTGCCCTGGGACTTGAGCTCGGCGATGGTCTGCATGATCTTCTGCATCATGATCGGCGAGAGGCCCATCGAGGGTTCGTCGAGCATCAGCAGCTTGGGGCGGGACATCAGCGCCCGGCCCATCGCGAGCATCTGCTGCTCACCGCCGGAGAGGGTGCCCGCCGCCTGGTTGCGGCGCTCGCCGAGGATGGGGAAGAGCTCGTACGCCTTCCGGATGTCGGCGGCTATGCCGTCCGCGTCCTTCCGGAGGAACGCTCCGAGCTGGAGGTTCTCGGCGATCGACAGTCGCGGGAAGATATGCCGCCCCTCGGGCGAGTGGGCCAGTCCCAGGGCGACGATCTTGTGCGCGGGGACGCCCCTCAGCGGTTTGCCGTCGAAGCGGATCTCCCCGCCGAGCGGCTGGAGCAGGCCGGACAGGGTGCGCAGCGTGGTCGTCTTGCCCGCGCCGTTGGTACCGATGAGGGTGACGACCTGTCCGGCCTCGACGCTGAACGAGATGCCCTTGACGGCCTCGATCTTGCCGTAGGCGACCCGCAGGTCCTCGACCTCGAGCAGTGCGGTCACTGTCCGTCCTCCGTACGTGCTGTGGTGCCCCGCTGGGCCTCGTCCTGCGTGGCCCCGCCCGTGGCTCCGGTCGTGGACCCGGCCTCCGCGGCCTCGACCTCGGCGGCCTCCTCCGCGCCCGGCGCGCCCTCGAAGGGGGTGCCGAGGTAGGCGGCGATGACGCGCTCATCGCTCTGGACGACTTCCGAGGTGCCCTCGACGAGCTTCTGGCCCTGGACGAGCACGGCGACCCGGTCGCAGAGGTTGAAGATGAAGCGCATGTCGTGCTCGATGACGAGCACGGCGGTGCCCAGGTCCCGGATGGCGAAGACCAGTTCCTCGGTGGCGCGGGTCTCCTGGGGGTTCATTCCGGCGGTGGGCTCGTCGAGCAGCAGCAGCCCGGGGTCGCTGGCGAGGGCGCGGGCGATCTCCAGCTTGCGCTGCTCGCCGTAGGGGAGGTTGCGGGAGAGGTGGTCGGCCTTGTCGGCGAGGCCGGTGAACTCCAGGAGTTCCATGGCGCGGGCCTTGGAGGCGGCCTCGGCGCGCTTGAAGCCGGGGCCGCGCAGCAGGGCCGACCACAGGCCCTCCTTGGTGCGGGTGTGGCGGCCGACGAGCACGTTCTCCAGGACCGTCATATTGGCGAAGAGCCGGATGTTCTGGAAGGTGCGCGCGATGCCCGCCTGGGTGACGAGGTGGGGCTTGGGCGGCAGCACGGTGCCCCGGTAGGCGACGCGGCCCTCGGTGGGGACGTAGAGACCGGTGAGGCAGTTGAAGAAGGTGGTCTTGCCCGCGCCGTTGGGCCCGATGAGGCCGACGATCTCGCCGGGGTGGACGTCGAGGTCGACCGCTTGTACGGCCGTGAGACCGCCGAAGCGCATGGTGACGCCGGTGGCGGTGAGCACGGGGGAGGTCGTGGTGGTGGTCATCGCTGTCATGCCTCCGCCTTGGTGACGCCGACGGCACTGTCCTTGAGTCCGGTGGCGCCGGGGACGTCGAGCTGGCCGGTCTCGTGGTACTCGAGCTGCTGCCGCCGGTTGGGGACGATCCCCTCGGGGCGGAAGCGCATCAGCAGGATGAGCGCGATACCGAAGGCGAGGAGCTGGTAGTCCTGGAGGAACTCCAGCTTCTTGGGGATCAGATAGAGCAGGGTGGCGCCGAGCAGCGGACCGCCGATGGTGCCCATGCCGCCGAGGATGACGGCGGCCACCAGGAAGGTGGAGTTGGGCGGGACGGGTCCGGCGAAGACGTACTGCTCGGGGACGACCGTGGACTGGAAGTGGGCCCATACGGCACCGGCGACCCCGGCCAGGGTGGCGCCGAGCGCGAAGGCGATGAGCTTGACCCGGAATCCGTTGATGCCCATGGCGGTGGCGGCGGTCTCGTCCTCGCGGATGGCGACCCAGGCGCGGCCGATGCGGGAGTTGCCCGCGCGGCTGAAGATCAGCACGACGAGCACCGTGACCAGCAGCATCAGCAGGTAGTAGTTGCCGTTGGAGTCGAGGGTGAGTCCGCCGACGCTGTGGTCGTCGTTGAAGTTGAACCCGAAGATCTCCAGCGGGGGGATGTTGGGGATGCCGTCGGGGCCGTTGGTGACGGAGGGGCCGGAGGTGCCGTCGAGGTTGAGCATGGCGAGACGGAAGATCTCTCCGAAGCCGAGGGTCACGATGGCGAGGTAGTCACCGCGCAGCCGCAGGGTGGGGGCGCCGATGACCACACCGAAGATCAGGGAGACCACGCCGCCGGTGATCACGGCGGCCCAGAAGGGGAACTTGACGTCGATGGTCGAGGCGGTGGAGCCGGAGACCAGGGCGGCGGTGTAGGCGCCGACGCCGAGGAAGGCGACATATCCGAGGTCGAGGAGGCCCGCGAGGCCGACGACGATGTTCAGGCCGAGGGCGACGGTCGCGAAGATGGCGATGTTGACGCCGAGTTCGGTGAAGCTGGACTTGTCCTGGAAGAAGGGGAAGACGATCGCGGTGATCAGCGCCGCCACCAGGGTGACGGAGCGATAGGCGCTGGTGAGCTCGCTGATCCGGCTGATGAGCCCGGCCTTGACCAGGGCGACGGCCGCGAATCCGACGGCGATGAGGTAGCCGAGGAACGGCTCGGGGTGGTCGGCGTCGGTCTGGATGCCGTAGTTGACCACGTACAGGCCGACGGCGAAGACCGCCGCGATGATCAGGATCTCGGCCCAGGAGGGCAGCTCCTTGGGACGGCACAGCGGGCGGCTGTCGTCAGGGAGCAGGAAGGTGGTGGCCACGGGCACGGCGGTCACCACGGCGGCGATCCAGCCGCCGGGTTCCAGGTTGACCAGGCCGTCCAGGTCCACCGCGATGGCGATGACGGTGAACCAGGTGACGGCGAAGGTGCCGAGGGCCAGCATCCGCAGGGCCTGGGTGGAGCCGCTGGGGGTGAGCCAGCGCAGGCCCTTCAGGTCGAGGGCGGCCAGCGCGAAGACGGCGGTGGCGACGCCGAGGACGAGGGTGAGGAGCTGCAGTCCGCCGGGGTAGCCGTAGACGGTCAGATCGCCGGGGAATTCGGCGGTCCAGGTCCAGGCCAGGAAGGTGGAGACGACGGCGGCGGCGCCGCCGGCCGCGGTGAGGGCCCGGAGCAGGGTGGTGCGCGGGGCGGGGGCGCCGGCCTCGGCCGTGCGCACGGCGGTGGGCTGGGTCTTGTCGGTGGTCATCGGTTCACTCCCTCACGCCCGGTCCGCTACGCGTTCGCCGAGCAGACCCTGTGGCCTGACCAGCAGGACGACGATGAGCAGGGTGAAGGCCCATACGTCCTTCCAGGCGCCGCCGCCGAGCTGGTCCATCCCGGGGATGTCCTGGATGTACTTGATGGCCAGGGCCTCGACGATGCCCAGGACGACGCCGCCGAGCATGGCGCCGTAGATGTTGCCGATGCCGCCGAGCACGGCGGCGGTGAACGCCTTGAGGCCGGCGATGAAGCCCATCTCGAAGTTGATCTGGCCGTACTTGAGCCCGTGGGAGAGGGCGGCGACGGCGGCGAACGCACCGCCGATGGCGAAGGCCATCACGATGATGCGGTCGGTGTTGATGCCCATGAGCTTGGCGGTGTCGGGGTCCTGCGCGGTGGCCTGCATGGCGCGGCCGGCCCGGCTCTTGGAGACGAAGAGACCCAGGGCGAGCATGCACAGCGGGGCGGCGATGAGGAGGAAGGCGTCGCCGCGCTGGATGTGCAGATTGTCGAGGATCTCGAACGACGATCCCTCGAACTGCGGGAAGCTGCGGGGCTTCTTGGCGTCGGGGTAGAAGGCCCAGACGGCCTGCTGCAGTGCGATGGACAGACCGATCGCGGTGATCAGGGGGGCGAGCCGGGGGCCGCCGCGCAGGGGCCGGTAGGCGAAGCGTTCCGCCGCGGTGGCGATGGCGACCGAGGCGACGATGCCGCCGATCAGCATCAGGGGCAGGGCGAGGGAGAGCGCGGTGCCGCTGGGCAGCCAGATGTAGATGGTGAGGGCCCCGAAGCCCCCGATCATGAAGATCTCGCCATGGGCGAAGTTGATGAGCTGGACGATGCCGTAGACCATGGTGTACCCGATGGCGATCAAGCCGTAGAGGGCGCCGAGGGTCAGGCCGTTGACCAGCGTTTGCGGCAGTTCGTGCACCGCAGGGCCTCCGATGAGCGTGTCGGATATGACGCCGCGCGAGGGCGATGGGTACGCCCTCGCGCGGATTCGTTTCGTGGGTGTGCGGATTGCCGCCGGGGGTCAGTCCTTGAAGGTCTCGCTCTTCACGGACTTCCAGGCGCCCTTGGTGACCTTGTAGACGGTCAGCTGCTTGTTCGTGGTGTCGCCGTACTGGTCGAAGGAGACCTTGCCGGTGACGCCGTCGAAGGAGACCTTGCCGAGCGCCTCGGTGATCTTGGCGCGGGCGTCGTCCGGGAGCTTGCCGTCGTTGTCCTCGACCACGGCCTTGACGGCCTGGATGATGGACCAGGCGGCGTCGTAGGAGTAGCCGCCGTAGGCCGCGTACGGGTCCTTGTAGTGCTGGTCGGCGTAGTTCTTCACGAACGTCTTGGCGGAGTCGAGCTGCTCGACCGGGTAGCCGACGGAGGTGGCGAGGTCGCCGTCGTTGCTGGTGCCCGACGCCTTGATGAAGGCGGGGTCGTAGATGCCGTCGCCGCCCATGATCGGGACCTGCGCGCCGGCCTGCTTGACCTGGTCGGACAGCAGACCGCCCTCGGGGTACTGGCCGCCGAAGTAGACCGAGTCGGCGCCGGAGGACCTCACCTTGTTGGCGATGCCGGAGAAGTCGGTCTCCTTGACCGTCAGGTGGTCGCGGCCGACGATCTTGCCGCCGAGGCGCTTGAACTCATCGGCGAAGATGGTGGCGAGGCCGTTGCCGTACGCCTGCTTGTCGTCGACGACGAAGACCTTCCGCTTCTTCGCGTCCTTGTAGTAGTACTGCGCGGCGAAGCGGCCCTGGATGATGTCCGTGGTCGCGGTGCGGAAGTAGGTCTTGAAGGGGCGCGACTTCTTGCCCGAGGCCCAGTCGTCGCCCTGGCTGAGGGCCGGGTTGGTGTTGGCGGGGGAGACCTGGGCGAGGTCGGCTCGGTCGAAGACGCCCTGCATGGACTGGGCGACGCCCGAGTTGAGCGGCCCCACCGCGCCGAGGATCTCCTCGTCGTCGACCATCGAGGTCGCGTTCTGCTTGCCGGAGGAGGGCACGGCCTGGTCGTCGAAGGACTTGACCTTGAAGGTGACCCCGTCCACCTCGTTGTTCTTGTTGGCTATCTTCGCCGCGAGGTCGACGGAGTTCTTGATGCCCTGGCCGAGAGCGGACAGCGAGCCGGTGAGCGGGGCGTCGACACCGATGACCACGGTCGTCTTGCTGTCCTTGCCGCCACTGTCGTTTTTGTCGTCCCGCGACCCGCAGGCGCTGAGAGTGAGGGCTCCCGCAGTGATGGCGGTCGTCATGATGAGCAAGGAACGGTGTCGCACGAGGAATCCTTTCCCTGGCCCGGCACCCGGGTTCATGGGGTGCCGTGTCCTCGCCGGATGAACCTGGAATGGCCGTGTGGGTGCGGCGTACATCCCACGGGGCCGTGACTGGCTGTGACTCTAAGCGCGGGGCGCGACCGGGGGCAGAGGTCTAGACGATGATGTGACTGTCTTGTTATGACGCGCGTCACCCCGGGGTGTCCGTGTAGCGGAACGGAAGGGACGAATGGGGCGAATTTGGGCCAACCGTTAGGTCCGGATCCTGAGAAGGTGCAGTTCCGCTAAGGAGTGCCGTGCGCTTGTGAACGAAGCGCGAAGCCGCGTGCGCGGATGAGCGCGGGAAGATCGATTTCGGAATCGTCGAGCGTTCTGAAAATGCGATCTTATATTGCGTCAGCGTTACGTAGTGTTACGGCTGGCGGTGCGGGTCCGGGGTCTGTCCGGGGCGGTGGGCGGGGGTTTCCGGAACGGTGTCGGATCGGTGATGGGATGGCCTCGGACCGGTGTCGGGCCGGTGATGGTCCGGCGTCGGGCCGGTGCGGCTCAGGTCGGCGGGCGCCAGTTCTCGGAGCTGTGGGTGGCGCCGTTCGCGGCCGCGCAGCGGCGCTCGGCCAGCCGCTTGATCAGCGCTCTGGCCGCCGGGGTGCCATGCCGCTTCCGCTCGGCGCGCGCGGCCTGGACGATGTCGTCGTAGATCTCGTACTGCTCGTTGGAGAGCCCCTTCTGCTCCCAGTCGAGCCCGGCCCACTGGCTGCCCGCGAGGTCCTGCTCGGCCCAGTAGGAGATGAGGTCGGCGCACAGCCGCACGGGCGAGGCGGACTGTGGCGTGGGGCTGTGAGGGGCGGGCGTGGACGCCGGTGCGCTACGGGAGTTACCGGAGTTGTGGGAGTCGCCCGAGGGGCCGGAACCGGAGCCGCCGCATCCGGTCATCGTCACGGCGAGTACGAGAGCGCACCCGCATACGGCGGCGGGCCAGGAACCCGCCCGGGTCGTTGCCCCCATGGAGCGTCACGGTAGACCCGGCCGCCCAGGGGGACAACGGTAAGAGCGCCGGGCGTCACGCCTCGGCGCGCTCCTTCGCCTCGGCGACGTCGGCGACCGTCTTGGCCCGCCCGGCGTCGTCCACCTCGCGCAGCAGACAGGTGAGGCGGGCCGTGCACACCCGCCGATCCCGCTCATCGCTGATGACGATCTCGTAGGTGGCGGTGGAGCGGCCCCGGTGGACGGGGGTGGCGACGCCGGTGACCAGACCCGAGCGGACGCTTCGGTGGTGGGTGCAGTTGAGGTCCACGCCGACCGCGATCCGCCCGCTGCCGCCGTGGAGCATCGAGCCGACCGAGCCCAGGGTCTCGGCCAGCACGGCGGAGGCGCCGCCGTGCAGCAGCCCGTACGGCTGGGTGTTGCCCTCCACCGGCATGGTGCCCACGACCCGCTCGGCCGAGGCTTCGAGGATCTGCACGCCCATGCGGGTGCCGAGGTGCCCGGCGGAGAACAGCGCGGCGAGGTCCACGCCGAGCGCCGCGTACTCGTCGAGTACCTCTTGCGGGAACTTCACGCTGGTCTGCTCGCCCATCGGGACAGGCTCCGTTCGATTGCTGTGGTGGCCACCTTTGCTTGTGGTGGCCACCTTCTTACCAGGCAACTGAGCAAACGCTTAGGCCGGGGTCGTCTGTTCCAGGCGGACCACGACGGACTTGCTCGCCGGGGTGTTGCTGGTGTCGGCGGTGGCGTCCAGCGGGACCAGGACGTTGGTCTCCGGGTAGTACGAGGCGGCGCAGCCGCGCGCGGTCGGGTAGTGGATCACGCGGAAGCCGGTGGCGCGCCGCTCGGTGCCGTCCTTCCACTCGCTGACCAGGTCGGCGTAAGCGCCGTCGGCCAGCCCGAGCTCCTGGGCGTCCTCGGGGTGCACCAGCACCACCCGGCGGCCGTTCTTGATGCCGCGGTAGCGGTCGTCCAGGCCGTAGATGGTGGTGTTGTACTGGTCGTGGGAGCGCAGGGTCTGCAGCAGCAGCCGGCCCTCGGGCGCCTTGGGGTACTCGATGGGGGCCGCCGTGAAGTTGGCCTTACCGGTGGCGGTGGGGAAGCTGCGGCTGTCGCGCGGGGCGTGCGGCAGGGCGAAACCGGAGGGGTCGCTCACCCGGTTGTTGAAGTCCTCGAAGCCGGGGATGACGGCGGCGATGCGGTCGCGGATGCGCGCGTAGTCCTTCTCGAACTCCTCCCAGGGGGTGTGGCTCTCGGGGCCCAGCACCCGGCGGGCCAGCCGGCAGACGATGGCCGGCTCGGAGAGCAGATGGGAGCTCGCGGGCTCCAGGCGCCCGCGGGAGGCGTGCACCATGCCCATGGAGTCCTCGACGGTGACGAACTGCGGGCCGCCGCCCTGGAGATCGCGCTCGGTGCGGCCGAGGGTGGGCAGGATCAGCGCTCGCGCGCCGGTGACCACATGGGATCGGTTGAGCTTGGTGGAGACATGGACGGTCAGCCGGGCGGTGCGCATCGCGTCCTCGGTGACCTCGGTGTCGGGGGAGGCCGCCACGAAGTTGCCGCCCATGGCGAAGAAGACCTTGGCCTGGCCGTCGCGCAGGGCGCGGATGGCCCGGACGACGTCGAAGCCGTGCTCGCGGGGCGGGGCGAAGCCGAACTCGCGCTCCAGGGCGTCCAGGAAGGCCGGGGCGGGGCGCTCGAAGATCCCCATGGTGCGGTCGCCCTGCACATTGCTGTGGCCGCGCACCGGGCAGACCCCGGCGCCGGGGCGGCCGATGTTGCCGCGCAGCAGCAGGAAGTTGACGACCTCCCGGATGGTGGGCACCGAGTGCTTGTGCTGGGTCAGACCCATCGCCCAGCACACGATGGTGCGCTTGGAGTCGAGGACCATGCGCAGCGCGCGGTCGATGTCGGCGCGGTCGAGACCGGTGGCGCGCAGCGTCTCGTCCCAGTCGGCGGCGCGGGCCGCGGCGGCGAACTCCTCGAAGCCGTGGGTGTGCTCGCGGATGAACTCCTCGTCGGTAGCGCCTTCTGTCTCCAGGATGAGCTTGTTGAGGAGGCGGAAGAGGGCCTGGTCGCCGCCGATCCGGATCTGCAGGAAGAGATCGGTGAGCGCGGTGCCGCCACCGGCGATACCGCGGGCGTTCTGCGGGTTCTTGAACCGCTCGAGACCGGCCTCGGGCAGCGGGTTGATGGAGATGATCTTCGCGCCGTTGGCCTTGGCCTTCTCCAGGGCGGAGAGCATGCGCGGGTGGTTGGTGCCAGGGTTCTGCCCGGCCACGACGATCAGGTCGGCCTTGTAGAGGTCCTCGAGCAGCACGCTGCCCTTGCCGACGCCGAGGGTCTCGGTGAGCGCCGAGCCGGAGGACTCATGGCACATGTTGGAGCAGTCCGGCAGGTTGTTGGTGCCGAACTCGCGGGCGAAGAGCTGGTAGAGGAAGGCCGCCTCGTTGCTGGTGCGGCCCGAGGTGTAGAAGACCGCCTCGTCGGGGGAGTCGAGCGCGGTCAGCTCGTCGGCGATGATGTCGAAGGCCCGGTCCCAGGACACCGGCTCATACCGCTCGGCGCCCTCGGACAGGTACATGGGCTCGGTCAGCCGGCCCTGCTGGCCGAGCCAGTAGCCGCTGCGGGTGGCGAGGTCGGCCACCGGGTGGGCGGCGAAGAAGTCGGGGGTCACCCGGCGGAGGGTGGCCTCCTCGGCGACGGCCTTCGCACCGTTCTCACAGAACTCGGCCGCATGGCGCTTGTCCGGCTCGGGCCAGGCGCAGCCGGGGCAGTCGAAGCCGTCCTTCTGGTTGACGCGCAGCAGGGTGAGCGCGGTGCGGCGCACGCCCATCTGCTGGTGGGCGATGCGCAGCGAATGCCCTACGGCCGGCAGCCCGGCGGCGGCATGTTGTGGGGGTGTGACCTCGGGCGCGTCCTGGATCGGATCGCCTGCGGGTGGCTTGGCTGCCATGTCGCTCCCCTTGGGCTCGAGCGGTGCGGACCTGTCTGTGGACCTGTGGGTCCGATCCTGTCACGGGCCACCGACAGCCGGGGCGGCGGCCCGGTCCGGCTGCCGGTGGCCCGGCCCGGTCCGGTGGCGCGGCCGCTCCGGGCGTGCGGCCCGGTCCGATCTTGTGCCTGGTCCGATCTTGTGCCCGGTCCGTCCGGTCCGGTGGCCGGGGCGGGAGGCATTGTCGGTGGGGCGTGGCAGGATCGGGGGCGTGGCAGAGAAAGCATCGAAGAAGACCGCAGCGCCCGCGTCCGACCGCACGGGGGAGGACCGTCCCCGCCTGCTCCTGCTGGACGGGCACTCCCTGGCATACCGGGCGTTCTTCGCGCTGCCGGCGGAGAACTTCAGCACGACCACCGGCCAGACCACCAACGCGATCTACGGCTTCACCTCGATGCTGGCGAACACGCTCCGTGATGAGCGGCCCACGCACCTCGCCGTGGCGTTCGACGTCTCGCGCAAGACCTGGCGCTCCGAGCAGTTCACGGAGTACAAGGCGAACCGCTCCAAGGCCCCCGACGAGTTCAAGGGCCAGGTCGAGCTGATCGGCGAGCTGCTCGACGCCATGAAGATCACCCGCTTCGCGGTGGAGGGCTTCGAGGCCGACGATGTGATCGCCACCCTCGCCACCCAGGCCGAGGCGCAGGGCTTCGACGTCCTGATCGTCACCGGCGACCGGGACTCCTTCCAGCTGGTCACCGACCACGTCACGGTGCTCTACCCCACCAAGGGCGTCTCCGAGCTGACCCGGTTCACCCCCGAGAAGGTGCAGGAGAAGTACGGCCTCACCCCGAGCCAGTACCCCGACTTCGCGGCCCTGCGCGGCGACCCGTCGGACAACCTCCCCGGCATCCCGGGCGTCGGCGAGAAGACCGCGGCGAAGTGGATCAATCAGTTCGGCTCCTTCAAGGAGTTGGTCGAGCGGGTCGATGAGGTCAAGGGCAAGGTCGGCGAGAAGCTCCGCGACCACCTGGAGTCCGTCAAGCTCAACCGCCAGCTGACCGAGCTGGTGCGGGACGTGGAGCTCACCAGCGGCCCCGAGGGGCTCGAGCGCGCCCCGTACGACCGGGAGGCACTCGGAGTGATCCTGGACGCGCTGGAGTTCCGCCACCAGAACTTCCGCGACCGCATCATGGCCGTCGATCCGGGCGCGGCGGCGGACGAGCCCGCGGCCGCCGAGCCGGGTGTCGCGGTCGACGGAGTGGCGCTGGGCGCGGGCGAGCTCGCCCCCTGGCTGGAGAGCCACCGCGACACCCCACTGGGCCTGGCCACCGTGGACACCTGGGCGCTGGGCAGCGGCAGCGTCAGCGAGGTCGCGCTGGCCACCGGCTCCGGACCCGCCGCCTTCTTCGACCCCTCGCAGCTGGACGAGGCCGACGAGCGGGCGTTCGCCGAGTGGATCGCGGACCCGGACCGCCCCAAGGTGCTGCACAACGCCAAGGGGATCATGCGGGTCTTCGCCGAGCACGGCTGGTCCGTCGCGGGCGTCTCGATGGACACCGCTCTCGCCGCCTATCTGGTCAAGCCCGGCCGCCGCTCCTTCGAGCTGGACGCCCTGTCGGTGGAGTACCTGGGCCGTGAGCTGTCCCCGGCGGCGGCCGCGGACAGCGGACAGCTGGCCTTCGGCGCCGATGAAGAGGCCGAGCGGGACGCCCTGATGATCAAGGCGCGGACCATCCTGGACCTGGGCGAGGCCTTCGGCGGCCGGCTCAAGGACGTGGGCGCGGCCGGGCTGCTGCACGACATGGAGCTGCCCGTCTCCGAGCTGCTGGCCCGGATGGAGCGGTCGGGCATCGCCGCCGACCGCGGCTGGCTGGAGCGCATGGAGCAGCAGTTCGCGGCCGCCGTGCAGCACGCCGTGAAGGAGGCCCACGCGGCGGTGGGCCATGAGTTCAACCTCGGCTCGCCCAAGCAGCTCCAGGAGGTGCTCTTCGGCGAGCTGGGCCTGCCCAAGACCAAGAAGACCAAGACCGGGTACACCACGGACGCCGACGCGCTGGCCTGGCTGGCCGCGCAGACCGACCACGAGCTCCCGGTGATCATGCTGCGCCACCGTGAGCAGGCGCGGCTGCGCTCCACCGTCGAGGGCCTGATCAAGACCATCGCCCCCGGCGGCCGCATCCACACCAGCTTCAACCAGACCGTGGCGGCCACCGGCCGGCTCTCCTCCACCGACCCCAATCTGCAGAACATCCCGGTGCGCACGGACGAGGGCCGGGCGATCCGGCGCGGCTTCGTCGTCGGCGACGGCTTCGAGTCGCTGATGACCGCCGACTACAGCCAGATCGAGCTGCGCGTCATGGCCCATCTCTCCGAGGACGAGGGCCTGATCGAGGCGTTCACCTCCGGTGAGGACCTGCACACCACGGTCGCCTCCCAGGTCTTCTCCGTCGACAAGTCGGCGGTCGACCCGGAGATGCGCCGCAAGATCAAGGCCATGTCCTACGGGCTGGCGTACGGCCTCTCGGCGTTCGGCCTCTCCCAGCAGCTGGGCATCACCCCCGATGAGGCCCGCAAGCTGATGGAGAACTTCTTCGAGCGGTTCGGCGGGGTGCGCGACTACCTCCAGCGGGTCGTCGAGGAGGCGCGCGCCACCGGCTATACGGAGACCATGCTCGGCCGCCGCCGCTATCTCCCGGACCTCACCAGCGACAACCGCCAGCGCCGCGAGATGGCCGAGCGGATGGCGCTCAACGCCCCGATCCAGGGCACCGCCGCCGACATTGTGAAGATCGCGATGCTCAAGGTGGACGCGGCGTTGACGAAGGAGAAACTCTCGTCGCGGATGCTGTTGCAGGTCCACGACGAAATCGTGCTGGAGATCGCGCCCGGTGAGCGGGAGCGGGTCGAGGAGCTGGTGCGCCGGGAGATGACGGGCGCCTTCAAGCTCAGCGCTCCGCTGGACGTATCGGTAGGATCCGGTGCGGACTGGGAGTCCGCGGCTCACTGAGAGTTCGCCCGATGGGGTGTTTGCACCGGTAGCTGCGGGCCCTAAGTTGTCGTAGTGTCACCAGAGTTGACGCGCCGGGGGAGCGCATCGTGTTCGACGGGAGGGACACACGGATGGCACCGCTTATCGGCCGACGACTGCGCAAGGGGGCGGCCACGACAGCGGTGGCGGCGGCCGCGATGGCCGCGCTCACCGCGTCCCAGGCGCCCGGATTCGCCAATTCCGACCATGGCGACCGGAACCGGGAGCAGCGGGCGGGGGAGGCGCCGGCGCCGGACGACACCCCCATCGACGGTGGTTCCTCGTACCACACCGATCTGCCACCCCTGGTCACCCCCGACAAGCCGGGCTCCTCGATCGATCTGCCCGGGCTCCCCGGGAGCAGCAGCACCAAGCCCGAGGCGGGCATACCAGCGAGCGTCCTCGCCGCCTACAAGAAGGCGGAAGCGACCCTGAGGGAGTCCAACCCCGGCTGCAATCTGCCCTGGGAGCTGCTCGCCGCGATCGGCAAGGTCGAGTCCGGCCAGGCCGGCGGCGGCAATGTGAGCGCCGACGGCACGACCGTCTCGCCCATCCTCGGCCCGGTCCTCAACGGCGACGGCTTCGCCCTGATCAAGGACACCGACGGCGGTGCCTACGACGGCGACAGTACGCATGACCGGGCGGTCGGCCCCATGCAGTTCATCCCGTCCACCTGGGCCAGCTGGGGCCGGGACGGCAACGGTGACGGCGAGAAGGACCCCAACAACGTCTATGACGCCGCCCTCGCCGCGGGCAGCTACCTCTGCGCGGACGGCCGCGACCTGTCCGTCAAGGCCGACCTGGACCGCGCGATCCTCGGCTACAACCACTCGCGGGAATACCTGAACACCGTCCTGTCGTGGTTCGAGTACTACAAGCGCGGCACCCATGAGGTCCCCGACGGCACCGGTGTGATCCCCTCGGGGAACGGCTCCGGCTCGGGCGACAAGGGCGGCGACAAGGGCAAGGACCCGGGCAGGAACCCGGGCAAGGACGGCGGCAAGGGCGAGGAGGGCGGCGTCCACACCCTGCCCAAGCCCGAGGACAAGCCCGACACCTCCCCGCCGACCCCGCCGACCGGCGGCAATGGCGGCACCCCCGGTACGCCCGGTACCCCCGGCACCGGGAGCCCGACCCCGCAGCCCCCCACCACTCCGCCGCCCACCCCGAGCGGCACCAGCAAGCTCACCACCGTCGGCGCCAAGGAACTGTCCACCACCGCGGGCGCCGAGTTCGCCCAGTCGCCGCGCGTCAAGGCCGTGGACACCGCGGGCAAGCCGGTGGCCAGTGCCCGGGTGCGGTACGAGATCCTCGGCGACACCGACGCGCGCTTCCTCGGCCTGGTCAAGTCCGCCACCGTGCTGACCGCCGCCGATGGCACCGCCACCGCGCCGAAGCTGCTCGCGGGCGAGAAGACCGGCACCTTCACCGTGCGCGCCACCGCCGTGGGGCGCGAGGCCGCCCCGGTGGAGTTCACCGCCATCGTCAAGGCCCGGCCCGTGCCGCAGGCCGACGCGCTGGCCCGGATCGGCGACAAGAAGCTCACGGCCCGGACCGGCGCCTCGTTCGCCGACGCGCTCACCGTCAAGGCCACCAACAAGGGCAAGGCCACGGAGGGTGTGCCGGTGACGGCCACCATGATCACCTCGGCGAAGGACGCGAAGCCCAACGACAAGGGGCCCTACTTCCTGGACGACAAGGGCAAGCCGGTGCGCACCCTGACCGCCCTGAAGACCGACGACCTCGGCCGGCTCACGCTGCCGAAGATCCTCACCGATGACCACGCGGGCACCTTCCTGCTTCGCCTCACCACCGAGGGCGGCGCCGTCCTGGACGTCGAGCTGACGGTCACCCAGGCCCCCGCCTCGTAAAAAACCGCCCCTCACCCGGTTCACCGCACCGCCCCTGAGCCCCCACCGGGCCCAGGGGCGGTGTGACGCATTCCCGCCTTCGTGTTCTCATCTGCGGCCCCTGTTGCTACGGTGCCCCATCCCTGACGGAGCGTCAGGCAGCGCCTCGTACCGACCACGAGGAGGCCCCGTATGCGTGCCCTCGCCGCCGCCGCGATCGGACTCGCCGCCGCCCTCACCATCGTTCTCACGGTGACGGCCATCGGCGCCCCCAGAGGTGAGACCTCCCCGGAGCCCCTGCTCACCACCGTCCCCAAGCACCCCTGAGGGAGGGACATCCGCCATGCGCCGCAGAGCAAGCCTGGTGCTGCTGGCCTTCGCCGTCTTCTTCGCCGCCCTCGCGCCGCTGCTGCGCTGGTACGCCTATCCCCGGCTGGCCAAGATCCCGCCCAGCGAGTACCAGACGGCGGTGATGGAGGCCAGCCCGGCCACCCTGCTCGACTACGGCACCATGAAGCCCCGCACCGTCCCCAAGGTCAGCATCGTGCAGACCCTGCGCGGCAATGTGCCCGCCGCGAAGAAGGTCGGGAAGGCGACCGGGCGCGATGTCGTCGTCTGGGACACCCTGTCGTACGTGGCCGGGCCCGACGGCAAGATGGTCTCCAAGATCCCCGAGCGCTATGTCTTCGACGCCCACTCCCAGGACCCGGTGCACGCGGGCGGCGAACACGTCGACGGGGACGCGGTGCGCCGCGACGGCATCGAGTACAAGTGGCCGTTCCTCACCGAGAAGCGCGACTACCGCTACTTCGACGCCCAGACCCGCACCTCCGCCCCCATCCACTACAAGGGCACCCGGAACTTCCGCGGCCTGGAGGTCTACTACTTCGAGCAGACCATCCCCTGGACCAAGGTGCCGCTGCCCAAGACCATGCCGGTCGACGGCGTCACCCCCGAGACCGTCCGCAAGGCCGGCACCTCCCGCTGGTACAGCACCAAGCGGATGTTCTGGGTCGAGCCCACCACGGGCGCCCCGGTCAACGGGCAGGAGATCCACAAGGAGGAGCTGCGCGGCGGCACGCTGCTGGGCGACCGCGACCGGGTGACCGTCTTCTCCGGCCATGTGAAGATGCGCGAGGACTACATCCGGCACACGGTGGACATGGTGAAGTCCCAGCGGCAGCTGGTCCTCATGCTCACGGCCTATCTGCCATGGGGCTTCCTGATCCTGGGGCTGGCCCTGCTCGCGCTCGCGCTGCTGCTGGAGGCGCGCGGCCGCGCGGCGCGCCCGCCGTCCGCCCCGGCGGCGCCGGCCGCGTTGTCAGTGGCGGGCCGTAGCGTATGACCATGCCAGTGAACAGCTGCGTCCCCGGCCCCGAACTCATCGGCCACATCGCCGACTTGGCGCGCCTGGAATGGACCCCGGGCGCCACGGCGGCCGCCGCGAAGCGCTTCGGCTGGGTGCCCGACGGCTCCCGCACGTCCTCCTACGCGACCAATACCGGGCACTATGTCCTCCCGGAGTGGTTCGGTGGGCCGGACGAGGCGGACACCGAATGCATGATCCCGTTCTGTTACTACTACGAACCGGACGACTTCGACGCGGAGTTGCAGGCCGACGGGCTCAGCGGCAATGTCGACTGGCTCGCCGAGTACCACTCCGGTGACCCCGGCTGGGTCTTCGACCGCGAGGCCGACCGCTCCGGCTTCGACGGCCGGTGGCGCGCCGCCGTGGACGCCTTCAGCGAGCGCCTGGGCGAGCCGGAGACCGTGGTGCGGGACGAGAAGGGCGACCACCCGTGGAACTACGCGGCATGGCGCTGCGGCGGCAATGCGGTGGTGGTCGGCCAGTGCGTCGACAACGGCTCGTATATGACCTTCGAGCAGGCGCTCATATGGGTCGGGCCGCACCCGGCGGACGAGCCGTTCCCGACGGGGGAGCAGTTCGCGCTGAGGCTGGAGTGCTGAGCGGGTGCGAGTGCTGAGCGGGTGCGAGTGCGGAGCGGGCTGAGGTGCTGAGCGGGGCGGACGTCGCGTCAACCTCCGTCCCCGCGATTCGCTCGTGGTGGCCAAGCCGGTAGTGATCAGGGCGAGGGCGTGGCTAGCATGCCGCCCATGCCTGGCATCACGATTGAGTTCACCGAGCAGGAGCTGGCCGAGCTGCGTGCCGAGGCGAGGGAGAAGGGCGTCCCGATCAAACGGCTGGCGCATGACATACTGACCGAGGACGTGGTGCGGCGGCGCCAGAAGCAGCGCTTCGTCGAGGGCGCCGTGAAGTTCGCCCTGGCCTACAAGGCCGAGTTCGAGCGGGAGTTCCCGCACGGCATGCGGTGATCCTGTACGTCGATGCCGGTTGGGTGCTGAACGTCCAGGTCGAGGTCTCCCCGGTGAACACCCCGGTCCGGGACTGGGGTGCGCTGCACTGCATGACCGAGCGCCACCGCTACGAGCGGTTCGCGGGCGAGCCCTACTACGAGGAGGCCGCCGCCCGCGCCGCGACCTTTCTGCACACCTCACTGATCCTCGAGCCGTTCTCCGACTACAACGCCACGATCGGCGCGGCCTGCGCGCAGATGTACATGGAGGAGTCCGGAGAACCGATCGCGCCCCCGCCGGGCGCCATGGTCAGACTGGTCCGCGACATACGGGAGATCAGCGGCTTCCGCCTCGGCGAAACCGCCCGCAGATTGCGCGCCTGGGCCGACTGACACCCCGACGGATGCGCCGCGCGGCTCACCGCGCCTCGGGTTCCCTACGAGGGCCCGGCTCACCGCGTCGCGCGGCCCACCGCGTTCCGCGGCCTGCCTCCGCCCGCGTTCTACGGTGCGTCGCGCGACCCACCGCGTTCCGCGGCCCGCCTCCGCCCGTGTTCTACGGCGTCCCCGTCCTACTGCGCCGCGTGGCGGCCCGCGCGCCGCGTGGCCAGCTGCTTCCCGTGGCTCACAGGGGCCCGGTGGCCTACCGCGCCGCGCTTCCCCTGAGTGACCCGGTCCCCTGAGCGGCATGGCCTCCTGCGCGGCCCGGCTTTCTGCGCGGCGTGGGCCGCTTGGACGCGTGCCTCAGCGAGGGCGTCCTACGGCGTCCCGTCGTCCCGCTGTGCCGCGTGGCCCACCGCGCCCCGCTACCCGCTGAGCGGCAGTGGCCGTGCGGTCTCTCGGCCGCATCGCTCAGCGGCGGGTGTTGGTGCGGCGGGTTGGCTCGGCCGTGGTGGGGTCCTCGGGCCAGGGGTGCTTGGGGTACCGGCCGCGCAGTTCGGCGCGGACCGAGCGGTAGCCGTCCTTCCAGAAGGACGCCAGATCGGCGGTGACCGCGGCCGGGCGTCCCGCCGGGGACAGCAGGTGCACCAGCAGCGGCACCCGGCCGCCCGCGATCCGGGGGGCCTCCTGCCAGCCGAACAGCTCCTGCAGCTTCACCGCCAGCACGGGCCGGTCCGCGCCGTAGTCCACCCGCACCCGCGAGCCGCTCGGCACCTCGATCCGCTCCGGTGCCAGCTCCTCGAACCGTGCCGCCTCGCCCGTGGCCCACGGCATCAGCCGGGCCAGCGCCTGTCCGGCGTCCACCCGCCCCAGATCCGCACGCCCGCGGGCCCGCGCCAGCTCCGTCCCGAGCCAGTCGTCCGCGCGGTCCAGCAGCGCCTCGTCGGAGACGTCCGGCCAGGCCCCGCCCAGCTCGCGGTGGAGGAACGCCATCCGCTGCCGGACCGCCGTGGCCTGCGCCGACCAGCGCAGCAGCCCCGTGCCCTCGCGGCGCAGCCCCTCCAGCAGCGCCCGCCGCACCAGTTCCGGATCGGGGTCGGTCAGCGGCCGGGACACCAGCTCGATGGCGCCGAGCCGGACCACCCGGCGCGCCAGGACGTCCCCGTCGGCCCAGCGCACCTCCTCACCCTCCGAGGCCAGCGCCGCGGCCGCCACCCGGGCGGTGTCCTCGTCGGTCACCGCCGCGAGTCGCACCCGCGCCGACGTGGACGCCACCGGCCGGTCCGCGACGGCCACCGCGAGCCACGGCGCCCCGCCCAGCCGCGAGCCGTCGCCCAGCTCCGCGCCCGTCCCGGCGGCCATGAGGTACGCCCGCTCGCCGCGCCGCCGGGCCACCCGCTCCGGGAACGCGAGCGCGGCCATCAGCCCCGCCACGGCGTCATCGCCGTGCGGGCCGCCATTGCTGTGTGCCGGGCCGCCACCGCCGTGTGCCGGGCCACCATTGCTGTGTGCCGGGCCGCCACTGCTGTGCGCCGGACCATCACCGCCGCGCGGATCGCCGCCGTGCCCCGGACCGTCTCCGCCGTGCCCCGGACCGTCTCCGCCGTGTGCCGGGCCGTCGCCCAGCGCAGGACCATCCTCGCCCCGCCCCGGGCCATCTCCGCCCTGGGCCCTGCCCGGTCGTGCGCTTACCTCGGTGGTCAGGGCGTGTTCGAGCCGTCGGACCTCCTGGCGCCAGCGGGCGGCGTAGGGGTCGCCGCCGTGGCGGGCGGTGCGCCAGGCGGCGGCGAGGTCGTCGCCGTACTCCCTCGGGGGCTCCTCGCTCAGCAGTGCCACCACCTCGGCCGCCCGGCGCGCGCCGACCTCCTTCGCGCCGTCGATGAGCGCCCGTGCGAGGCGGGGGTGGAGGCCGAGGCGGGCCATCCGGGTGCCGCGTTCGGTGGCCCGTCCGGCGGCGTCCACGGCGCCGATCGCGGTCAGCGTCTCGCGCGCGGCCGCCATCGCCCCGGCGGGCGGCGGATCGAGCAGGGCCAGCCCCGAGGCGTCCGGATCGCCCCAGCACGCCGTCTGGAGCGCGAAGGCCGTAAGGTCCGCACCGGCGATTTCCGGGGACGGGAAGCGCGGCAGCCGGGCGTCCTCCGCCTCCGGCCAGCAGCGGTAGACCACCCCGGGCGCCTCGCGCCCCGCACGGCCCGCGCGCTGCCGGGCGGTGGCCCGTGACGCCCTTACGGTCGTCAGCGCGCTCAGCCCGCGTGCGTGGTCCATCCGGGGCTCACGCGCCAGCCCGCAGTCCACGACGATCCGCACGCCCGGCACGGTCAGGCTCGACTCGGCGACCGAGGTGGCCAGCACCACCCGCCGCCGCCCGCCGTCCGCCCCCGCGAGCACCGCCTCCTGTACGGCGGCGGGCGCCCGCCCGTGCACCTGGAGGACCTCCGTGCCGGCGAGCCCGCCCAGCTTCCCGGCCACCCGGGCGATCTCCCCGACGCCCGGCAGGAAGCACAGCACATCGCCGTCGCGCTCGCGCAGCGCCCGCCGCACCACGGCCGCGACGTGGTCCAGCAGGGCGGGGTCCACCCGCATCCCGTGCGGCGGCCTTACGGGGCGCTCGGGCGGCGCCCACACCACCTCCACCGGATGGGAGACCCCCGGTGCCGAGACGACCGGCGCGGGCGCCCCAGGGCCGTCCCCGCCGTCCGCCCAGCCATCGCTGCCAGGCCCGCCGTCCCCGCCGTCCGCCGAACCATCGCCGCCATGCCCGCCATCGCCGTCATCTCCGCCGTCGCCGAGCAGCCGCGCCCAGCCCTCCGCGTCCGTGGTCGCCGAGGCGGCGATCAGCCGGAGGTCGGGGCGCAGCGCGGCCCGGACGTCGAGCAGGAAGGCGGCGGCCGTGTCCGCGTCCAGATGGCGCTCATGGCATTCGTCGAGCACGACCACATCGACACCGGCCAACTCCTGATCGCGCTGCAGCCGCTGCAACAGCACCCCGGTCGTGACCACCTCGACCACGGTCCCGGGCCCGGCCTGCCGCTCCCCTCGCACGGTGAAGCCGACCCTGCCGCCCGGCCGCTCGCCCAGCAGCCACGCCATCCGCCGCGCGGCGGCCCGCGCCGCGATCCGCCGTGGCTCGGCCACCAGCACCCGCCGCACCGGCCCGCCGCCCGTCGGCCCGCCGCCCACCAGCCCGGCGAGCACCAGCGGCACCAGCGTCGTCTTACCGGTCCCCGGGGGCGCGCACAACACGGCGACCCCGCGGTCGTCGAGCGCGCGCAGCAGCTCGGGCACGGCGTCGCGTACGGGAAGACGGTCCAGGGCCTCGGCGCGCGCGTCCGCGGAAATGGACAACCTCTCCACCCCCCGATCCCGCTCAGTCCCGCTCGCACACGAAGATCGCCGTGCCCGGGATGAGGTTCCCCCGCAAGGGGGACCAGCCGCCCCACTCCTGGTGGTTCCACGCGGGCCACTCCGGCTCGATCAGGTCGACCAGCCGGAAACCCCCGGCCACCACGTCCCGCACCCGGTCGCCCAGCGTCCGGTGGTGCTCCACATAGACGGCCCGGCCCGACTCGTCCTGCTCCACATAGGGCGTGCGGTCGAAGTAGGAGGCGGCGATGGACAGCCCCTCGGGCCCCGGTTCGTCCGGGAACGCCCAGCGGATCGGATGCGTCACCGAGAAGACCCACCGTCCGCCCGGCCGCAGCACCCGGTGCACCTCGCGCATCACCCGCACCGGCTCGGCCACGAACGGCACCGCTCCGTACGCCGAGCACGCCAGGTCGAACGAGCCGTCCCGGAAGGGCAGGGCGGTGGCGTCGGCCTGCACCAGCGCGACCCCGGCCGCGTCACCGGCCCGGGCGGGCCCGGAGGCGCCCGACCCCCCGGAGACCGCCGCCTCCGCGTCGATCCGCCGCGCGTGCCGCAGCTGCCGGTGCGAGAGGTCCAGCGCCACCGGCCGCGCCCCCTGGGCGGCCAGCCAGCGGGCGCACTGCGCGGCGCCCGCGCCCACCTCCAGCACATCGCGCCCCTTGAGCGCCTCCACCGGGCCCAGCAGCCCGGCCTCCGCCTCGTCCAGCCCCTCGGGGCCCCATATGAACCGGTCGTCGCCCAGGAAGGCGCCGTGCTCCTCCTGGTACTCGTCCGCG
The DNA here is from genome assembly GCF_014712245.1 of Streptomyces sp. 5-10. Lineage (NCBI taxonomy): Bacteria > Bacillati > Actinomycetota > Actinomycetes > Kitasatosporales > Streptomycetaceae > Streptomyces > Streptomyces sp. 5-10. The sequence continues at coordinate 17,674 of NZ_JACVYG010000034.1, read as the reverse complement.
TTGCGGTCCCACCACCCCCGGTTGGCCCGGCTGCTCTCCGCCGTGTCGGCGATGCGGCGGGTGGCCGTCGGCTCGGCGGCCTCCACAGGGGTGCTGGGCTCGTGTTCTTGGACCATCGCGCGCGTCGTCGTACTCTCTGTATCGACCTGTGGCTGCGGGGCACGGTGAAAGCCGCGTCGCAGTACGGACCATGCAATTTGCCGGGTTCGGGGCGTTAATCCCCACGTGTGCTCTTCGTGCATTGACCATGCCCGGCTGCCCCCGTATGCTACAAGTTGCGCTGCGGGCCTGTGCGCCTCGGACGGAGCAGGCCGCGCTCGCATCTGTTGTATGTCCCCTCGGTTGTCGAGGCGCTCGCGCTTTTCGATCCCTGAAATCGGAAAGATTCGGCGTCTCCAAGGCTGTCCGGCTTCGGCAGTGCGATAAGGGTCCCCGGCGTAGCAGTACCTACGACTTCATGTCCGTACCGGAGCCCTTTTCCACATGACGAGCAGCACCGAGGCAACCCGCACCACCCCGCAGGTGGCGGTCAACGACATCGGTTCCGAGGAAGCCTTCCTCGCCGCGATCGACGAGACGATCAAGTACTTCAACGACGGCGACATCGTCGACGGCGTCATCGTGAAGGTCGACCGGGACGAGGTCCTGCTCGACATTGGTTACAAGACCGAAGGCGTCATCCCCTCTCGCGAACTGTCGATCAAGCACGACGTCGACCCCAATGAGGTCGTGGCCGTCGGCGACGAGATCGAGGCCCTTGTCCTCCAGAAGGAGGACAAGGAAGGCCGACTGATCCTCTCGAAGAAGCGCGCCCAGTACGAGCGCGCCTGGGGCACCATCGAGAAGATCAAGGAAGAGGACGGGATCGTCACCGGTACCGTCATCGAGGTCGTCAAGGGTGGTCTCATCCTCGACATCGGCCTCCGTGGCTTCCTCCCCGCCTCCCTGGTGGAGATGCGCCGCGTCCGCGACCTGCAGCCCTACGTGGGCAAGGAGCTCGAGGCGAAGATCATCGAGCTCGACAAGAACCGCAACAACGTGGTCCTGTCCCGCCGCGCCTGGCTGGAGCAGACCCAGAGCGAGGTCCGCCAGACCTTCCTCACCACCCTCCAGAAGGGCCAGGTGCGCTCCGGCGTCGTCTCCTCCATCGTCAACTTCGGTGCGTTCGTGGACCTGGGCGGCGTCGACGGTCTCGTCCACGTCTCGGAGCTGTCCTGGAAGCACATCGACCACCCGTCCGAGGTCGTCGAGGTCGGCCAGGAGGTCACGGTCGAGGTCCTGGACGTCGACATGGACCGCGAGCGCGTCTCCCTGTCGCTCAAGGCGACGCAGGAGGACCCGTGGCAGCAGTTCGCCCGGACCCACCAGATCGGTCAGGTCGTCCCGGGTAAGGTCACCAAGCTCGTGCCGTTCGGTGCGTTCGTCCGCGTGGACGAGGGCATCGAGGGTCTGGTCCACATCTCCGAGCTGGCCGAGCGCCACGTGGAGATCCCGGAGCAGGTCGTCCAGGTCAACGACGAGATCTTCGTCAAGGTCATCGACATCGACCTCGAGCGCCGCCGCATCAGCCTCTCGCTGAAGCAGGCCAACGAGTCCTTCGGCGCCGACCCGTCCGCGGTCGAGTTCGACCCGACCCTGTACGGCATGGCCGCGTCCTACGACGACCAGGGCAACTACATCTACCCCGAGGGCTTCGACCCCGAGGCCAACGACTGGCTCGAGGGCTACGAGAAGCAGCGCGAGGAGTGGGAGCGCCAGTACGCCGAGGCGCAGCAGCGCTTCGAGCAGCACCAGGCGCAGGTCATCAAGTCCCGCGAGGCCGACGAGCAGGCCGCTGCCGAGGCGGGCAACGCCGCCCCGGCGCCGGGCGGGCAGGCCTCCGGTGGCGGTTCGTACTCCTCGGAGTCGGCCGACAACTCCGGCGCCCTGGCGTCGGACGAGGCGCTGGCCGCGCTGCGCGAGAAGCTGGCCGGCGGCCAGAGCTGACCAGCCGCCGCTAGTCGGCACCAGCTGAGCAGGTAAGGCCCGCTCCCCCTGGGGAGCGGGCCTTACGCATGCCCGTGGCGCCGCACACTTGCCCATGGCGCCGCACACTGACCGAAACGGAGTCCACGGTCACGCTGTGGGCGCCGTCGATCCTGATGCCCTCCTTGCCGCCGCGGACCGTGATCCCCCTGACGGTCCAGTACGAGGCGCCGTTCAGCCGCAGCCCATAGCCGCCGCTCGCGGTGAGGACCGCCTTCGAGGAGCCGGTGAGGGTGATCCGCGAGCCGGAGGTGCCGGAAGCGGTGATCTCGAAGCTGCCGTGGTAGCAGCCGTCGGCGAGCCGGATCGTGTCGCCGGGCCGGGCCCCGGCGAGGGCCTCCCTGAGCCCGTCCGTGTCATCGACGGAGATCGGGACGGCGGTGGCGGCGGGGGCCTCCTGCCCGGTCATGCCCGCCGCGATCAGCCCGCCGGTGGCGATCAGCCCGGCGGCGACGGCGGTGAGGAGGGTGCGTAATCGGGTGGGAGTGCGGCCGGGGGAGTGCATAGGAGGCTGCCTTCCTGTGCCGTGGCCAGAGGTGAACACGCTGGGTTCTGGTCAGTGAACGCCGGATGACATGATGAACCGCTGACGGCTGGCGAAGATAGGCGTGCCGCATATGCGCGTCAACCCCGCGACGTGCGCCGACATCGAGATCGGGCCGCTCCCGTTCGACCCGGTGGGCCATGGGGGACGTCGCCCAAGTGGGCCCCTCGGGGGCGGGGTTCGGGGCCGCTCGGCCATCGAAGGTCCCACCCGGGGAATGCCCCCGCCCCCGTTCGGTGTTCTTGCGAGCGAACACGAGGAGGAGCGGTCACAGTGCATGATCCGCAGGAGTTGTACGCATGGGAACCGAGCGGGCTGGCGGAGGTCGACGCGATAGCCTCGCGGGACTCGGCAGGGCTGGTGCTGCTGTACCACTTCGACGGCTATATCGACGCCGGCGAGACCGGGGACCAGATCGTGGAGCGGCTGCTCGACGGCCTGCCGCGCAAGGTGGTCGCGCGTTTCGACCATGACCGGCTGGTCGACTACCGGGCCCGGCGCCCGCTGCTCACCTTCCAGCGCGACCGGTGGACCGCGTACGAGACCCCGAAGATCGAGCTGCATCTGGTGCGCGACGCGACCGCGGCTCCGTTCCTGCTGCTCACCGGGCCGGAGCCGGATGTGGAGTGGGAGCGGTTCGCGGCCGCCGTGGGCCAGATGGTCGAGCGGCTGGGCGTCAGGCTCGCGGTGAACTTCCACGGCATCCCGATGGGCGTGCCGCACACCCGGCCGGTCGGCATCACCCCGCACGGCAATCGCACCGACCTGATGCCCGGGCACCGGGGCTACTTCGACGAGGCCCAAGTGCCCGGCAGTGCCGAGTCCTTGATCGAGTACCGGCTCGCCGAGGCGGGCCGCGATGTGCTCGGCGTCGCCGCGCATGTGCCGCACTACCTGGCCCGGTCGGCCTATCCGGACGCGGCGCTCACCGCGCTGGAGGCCATCACCGCGGCCACCGGTCTGGTGCTGCCGGGGCCGACGCACGCCCTGCGCAACGAGGCCCTGAGGACGCAGGAGGAGATCGAGCGGCAGATCTCGGAGGGCGACGAGGAGCTGGTCGCGCTCGTACGGGGCCTCGAGCACCAGTACGACGCGGTGGCCGGGGCCGAGAGCCGCGGCAATCTGGTCGCGGAGCCGGCCGAGCTGCCCTCGGCGGATGAACTGGGCGCGGAGTTCGAACGGTTCCTCGCCGAGCGCGAGGGCGACGGCGGAGCCTGACCGATGACCCCACCGGCGCGCCATATAGCGTGGGCCCCATGCTGAACCTGGGGCTCACGGGCGGAATCGGCGCGGGTAAGAGCGAGGTCTCACGGATTCTGACCTCATTGGGGGCGGTGCTGATCGACTCGGATCGGATCGCTCGCGAGGTGGTCGAGCCGGGCACGCCGGGACTGGCCGCCGTGGTCGCCGAGTTCGGCCCCGAGGTGCTGACCGCCGACGGCCGTCTGGACCGGCCCAGGCTGGGCGGGATCGTCTTCAACGACCCAGAGCGGCTGAGCGCGCTGAACGCGATCGTCCACCCGCTGGTCCGGGACCGCTCCGCCGAACTCCAGGCGGCGGCCGCGCCCGACGCCGTGGTCGTCCATGACGTCCCCCTCCTGGCCGAGAACAAGCTGGCGCCGCTCTACGACCTGGTCATGGTCGTGGACGCCACGCCCGAGACCCAGCTGGACCGGCTGGTGCGGCTGCGCGGCATGGCCGAGGACGAGGCGCGGGCCCGGATGGCGGCACAGGCCACCCGCGCGGAACGGCTGGCCATCGCCGATGTGGTGATCGACAACAATGGCCCGATCGAGGCGCTGGAGCCGCAGGTCAGAAAGGTCTGGGCGGATCTGCTGCAGCGGGCGGCCGCCACGGAGGGCTGACCGGGGGCGCGGTGCGGAGCGTGCGGCGGCCCGCGGCGGGGAATGCGGCGTGCGGGGTGTTTGTTGTGCACCCCGTAGCGAACGATCACCGTGACGGTTCATCCCATCCCCTCACCCCATCCGCCGCCTCACCACCGAGTACGTACCCGGGGAAGGAAACGGCTGTGCCCGAGCCCACGCCCGAGACCCACGTCATCGACTTCCGCGCCGCGGAGCAGCTGCTCGCCGCCCGAGATCCACGGGGTGCCGTGAAGCTGCTCGACTCGGTCATCAGCGCCCACCCCGAGAACACGGCGGCCCGGCTGCTCCGGGCGCGCGCGTTCTTCGGCGCGGCCCAGCTGCGCTCGGCGGAGCTGGAGTTCCAGCTCGTCCTGGAGCGCGAGCCGGACAACGCCTTCGCCCACTTCGCCCTGGCCCGCACCCTGGAGCGGGCCAACCGCTCGGCCGAGGCCACCCGCCACTTCCGGCTGGCCGCGGCGCTCGATCCGCGCCCGGACTTCGTGGAGGCGGCCCGGTTCGGCGAAAAGGGTAGCCGGGACGGATAGGCGGGGCGCGGGCTGAGCCGCGGCGCTCACCGGGGGCCGCGTTCCGGCGTACGCGCCGGTGCACGGTGGAGCCCGCATTCCGCCGTACGCGCCGGTGCGCGGCGGGGCCCGCGTTCCGCCGTACGCAACGGTGGGCGGCGGGCGCCCGTGTCCCCGGTCAGCGCCAGAGGGCGAAGCCGCCGAGGACCACCGCGCCCAGCAGCACCACCCCGCCGAGCCCGAGCGCCACTCCGCGCTGACGGACGATGTCGTACGGGTCGGCCTCCGGTCCCCGCCGCGCCTCCCACCGCCCGTACGGCTCTCCGGTTCCGGAGAGCATCAGCCCGAGCGCACAGAGCGCGATGCCGATCGCCAGCACCCCCATGACGGCCCCCTGTCGCGGCAGGTACTCAGCAGGTACTGGGCAGTATCCCCCGGAACGCGGTGCTCCCCGCCGTCGATATCCCGTCACCGCCGTAAGCGGCGTGCCCAGGCTTGCCCGCCTTACGGAGCCCGCCGCCGCCCGCGGCTCCGCCTGCCCTCGGAGACCGGTGCGTACGGCGGCACATCACGGCCCGGCTGATAGTGCGGCCCCTGCCGGATGTGCCGGATCACCAGGACCAGATCGATCAGCGTGACGACGGCGAGCGCCCCGCACGCCGCCGCCCACCCCGGCCGGCCCGCGACCGCGAAGGCCACCGCGCCGCCGAGCGTCCAGAGCAGCCCCCACGTGGCCAGCCCCAGCCGCATCCGCAGCGGACTGCGCGCGTGTACCGGTTCATCGCCCGTTCGGATCAGCCGCATCGGCATGGCACAGCATCTCCCGTTTTCGGCCGCTTCCTACCGCTTTCCGCCCCCTCGAATCTACCGCCGGGGGGCGCCCACCGACACCTGAGATCATGTCGTGTACATCCACACGGGACGGCATGGGACCAGGACGATGAGGAGTGGCCAGTGATCCGCCAGTCATGGGACGAAACGGCCGCCAAGCGGGCCCGCATCCGCGGCTGCCTGCTGGGCGGTGCGATCGGCGACGCCCTCGGCAATCCCATCGAGTTCCTCTCCCTGCGGTCGATCCGCGAGACCTACGGCGCCGCGGGCGTCACCACCCTCGTCCCGGACGGCAGCGGGGTCGTGGGCCGGGTCACCGATGACACCCAGATGACGCTCTTCACGGCCGAGGGCCTGATACGGGCCCACGCCAGAACCTCGTCCAAGGGCCTCGAAGGGTCCGAGACCGCCGTCGTCCGCCACGCCTATCTGCGCTGGCTGGACACCCAGAACCACCCCGGGCCGCCGCCCGCCGAGGGAGGCGGGGACCTGGTCCGCTCCGGCTGGCTGCGCACCCAGCCCTGGCTGTACGCCCGCCGCGCCCCCGGCAACGCCTGCCTCTCCGGCCTCACCGCGAAGCACGTCCCCGCCCCGCGCGCCCCCCTCGACGGCACCCCCGGCCCGGTGAACACCGGCTCCAAGGGCTGCGGCACCGTGATGCGCTCGGCGCCGTTCGGCCTCACCGGGCTCGACCCCCGCGAGAGCTTCGAACTCGCCGCCCGCTGCGCCCAGATCACCCATGGCCATCCGACGGGCTACTACGCGGCCGGTGCCCTGGCCGCCATGATCGCCTGCCTGCTCGACGGCGAGTCCCTCGAAGGCGCGACCCTGCGCACCCTGGAACTCCTCGCCCGCTACCCGGGCCACGAGGAGACCACCGCCGCCCTCCGCAAGGCGGTCGACCTGGCGGCCGAGGGCGATCCGACCCCCGAGAAGGCCGAGTCGCTCGGCGGCGGCTGGGTCGCCGAGGAGGCGCTGGCCATCGCGGTCTACAGTGCCCTGGCCCGCACCCCGGCCCAGCAGATCCTGTACGGCCCCGGCGGCAAGATCAGCTACGACCCGGCGCCCCCGCGCACCCCCGTCCAGGCGGCCCTGCTGCTCTCCGTCAACCACTCGGGCGACAGCGACTCGACGGGCTCGATCTGCGGCAACATCCTCGGCGCCCACCACGGCGACCTCCGCCTCCCGCCGGCCTGGCTGTCCCTGACCGAGGGCCGCGGCACGATCGCCGAACTCGCCGACGACTTCGCCTCCGAGTTCCACCGCTCGGTGGAGCTGTACGAGCCCTACGACGACGTGGTCTTCCCCCGCGACCGCTACCCGCTCAGCTGACCGCCCCGGGGACGCTGACCACCCGGGGACTCAGACCGCCCCGGGACTCAGACCGCTCCGGAGCCGTCCGTGCGGCCGCGCCGGAGCCGGCGCTGGGCCTTGTGGAGGAAGGGGAAGCGCTCGCGCTTCTCGCGGGTGCTGCGGTCGAGCTCTTCCATGAGGCGCTTGGAGCGCTGCTCCATGTCGAGTTCGTCGAGGACGCGGTCGATCTCCGCCAGCAGGGCACCGTGCAGCTGCCACTGGCGGGGGTGCTCCTGGACGCGGCGCAGCAGGAGGTCGGCGCCGCGGTCGCGGCTGGCGTGGGCCTTGACGAGCTCGCTGGAGAGGCGGGATTCGGCTTCCTCGGCGTTGGCGCTGACCTGCGTGGTGACCAGGACGGCGAAGCTCTCGACGGCGGCGGCGAGATGGGTGAAGAGGTCCTTCAGGGCATCCGCCACGTCCGGGGGGAAGAGGGGCTCGTCCGTCCGCGCCCTGGCGAGATCGGTCAGGGTGCGGGACATGACGCGCAGGATGACGGTGCAGATCTCCAGCGTGTCCAGGCCGGTGCGGAGCACCACGCGGTAGAGCAGGCCTTCCTTGACGCGGGGGTTGAGCCGCACACTGTCCTCCGCCTGCCGGAGGGCGGCGTCGACCTGGGAGATGTCGTGGTCGAGGCGGCGGGCCTCGTGGAGCCGGGCGGCGGCGCGGTCGACGGCGATCTGGCTGCCCAGCTCCTCGCCGATGTGCAGCAGCAGCTGACGCATCCGGCGGGCCAGGTCCTCGATGGACTTACCGGCCGTCTCGACCCACACCGGAGGCGCGAGGAAGAAGTTGAAGGCCATCCCGACACCGGCCCCGATCAGGGTCTCCAGCACCCGGTCCCAGGCGTAGGTGGTCACCTGCGCCACGCCCAGGACCAGCATGGCGCTGATCGCCACCTCCTGGACCCAGTCGCCCACGCGTGTGAGATAGCCGGCGGTCTGGGCGGCGAGGATGATCAGGCACAGACTCCACCAGGTCAGCCCCACCAGCACGCTGAAGGCGACGGCGATCAGGACGCCCACGACCACGGCCTCGACCCTGCGCAGGCTTCGGGTGAGGGTCGCGTACAGGGTGACCTGGACGACGAGGAGGGCGGTGAGCGGGGCGGTGAGCGGGGCGGGTTCCTTGCTCAGCTCGAGGGCGACGACGTACGCGATGGTCGCCGCCGCCGTGGAGCGCACAGTCTGGACGACGACCGGGTCGTGGCGTCGTTTGACGAGCTCCGCCAGTGGGTCGAGAACATCGGGCACGTACAAGCCCCTTCCACGCCGAGGGGGCCGCCATGTCACCGGGTTTCGCGGACGGGTTAACGTGTCGGGCGTGATCAGCCCATTGAACGGAACGCAGGGGACGGGGGACGGCGCGGCGCTTCCCGGAAGCACCGGCCCGGCCGCCACCGTCGAGGCTCATCCGCGCCAGGTCGGGCGGGTACGGACGAGTTACGCGCCCGATCCGGACGGGGATCCGGACCCCGGCGAGATCGTCTGGACATGGGTGCCGTACGAGGAGAACGACGGCCGCGGCAAGGACCGCCCGGTGCTGGTGGTCGCGCGGGAGCGGGCCGGGACGCTGCTCGCCGTGCAGCTGTCCAGCAAGCGGCACGACGGCGACCGCGAGTGGGTGCCGATCGGCTCCGGGCCGTGGGACCGGGCCGGGCGGGAGTCATGGGTCGATCTGGACCGGGTGCTGCGGGTGCATCCGGACGGGATGCGGCGCGAGGCGTGCGCGCTCGACCGGCCGCGCTTCGACCTGGTCGTGCTGCGGCTGCGGCAGCGGTACGGCTGGAGCTGAGCGCGGCTCGGGGAGTCTCCGGCCGATGCGGCGTGTCTCCGGCCGGATGCGGCGTGTCTCCGGCCGATGCTGAGGAAACGTCTCAGCCGTCGGCCAGCGCCAGCAGCCTGGTGACCGTGTTCCAGTTGCGGGCGGTGGTCGGCACGCCGAGCCGGGCGTTGGTGACCTTCGCCGCCAGCTTGGAGCGGCCGACCCCGTCCGGGCAGTGCAGGAAGATCTCGCGTCCGATGAGGCGGAACGCCTCCGGGGCGTAGGCGGCCGGATCCAGCGCGTCCAGCGCGGACGGGTCCGCGGGCACGTCCGCCAGGAAGACCACATGCAGGGTCTTGGGCTCGGCCACGGCCTCCGGATAGGGGTTGGCCTCGATCGCCGCGGCCAGCTCGTCGCGCGTACGGACCATGACGTCCACGGGAAAGCCGAGGTCGGCGGCGAAGTGGTCCTCCAGCGTGCGGGCCGTTTGCCCGGGCGGGGTGCCGGGGTCGGCGAAGACGATATTGCCGGTCTGGAGGTGGACGGTGACGTCCTCGAAGCCCAGCTCGGCCATCAGCTCACGCTGCCGGGCCATGGGGAACTTCCTGTTCCCGCCCACATTGATGCCGCGGAGCAGCGCTATCTGAGGTGCCATGGCCGGAGGGTACCTCTCCCGGAGTCCCTGGGCCCTGGAGCCCACGGCCCCGGGCCCACGGCATGCCGGCCCCGGGCCCACGGCATGATGGGGGCGTGCGGCTCGAAGCGATCACCTGGGAACGGCTGACCGACGCGACCGCCGACCGCATCGCCGGGCTGACGGCGGCGGACGGCAGCCCCTGGCTGAGAGTGGCCGTCGACGGGGCTCCGGCGGCGCCCACCGGCGAACTGGCGCGGGATCTGGCGGAGGCGCTGCGCATCCTCGGTCGACCGGCGCTGGTGGTCGCGGCGGCGGGGTTCTGGCGGCCCGCCTCGCTGCGCTACGAGTACGGGAAGCGGGACCCCGACGCGTACTACGACCGCTGGCTGGACACCGGCGCCCTGTGGCGCGAGGTCTTCGATCCGCTGGAACCGGGGCCGGGCGGCACCGGGCGGGTGCTGCCCGACCTGTGGGATCCGGAGACCGACCGGGCCACGCGCAGCCCGTACGCCGAACTTCCGCCGGGCGGGGTGCTGTTGCTGCACGGCGCGCTGCTGCTGGGGCACTGGTTCCCGTTCGACCTCTCGGTGCATCTGCGGCTGTCCCCGGCGGCCCTCGCCCGCCGCACCGACGAGGGCGACCGCTGGACCCTGCCCGCCTTCGCGCGCTACGAGGACGAGGTGGGGCCCGGTGAGGCGGCGGACGTGGTGGTGCGGATGGACGACCCCCGGCATCCGGCCTGGCACCGCCCGGAGCCGTAGCCGGGGTACGTTTCGAGGCGGTGCGCAGGGGGTCAGGCCCGGGTTGGTGTGCAGGGGTCAGGCCCGGGTTGGTGCGCGGGGGTCACTTCTTGGTCGGCGGGCATTCCTTCCAGGCGAAGTGATAGGTGGTGCTCACATCGCCGTCCGTCGAGTCCATGGCGATGAAGCTCGTCGTATCCGTGGTGTTGGACGATCCGGCGTTGACCCGCAACTCGGTGTTGATGTTGAAGTTGCGGAGTTCGCCGCAGGGCGACCACACCACGGTGGCGATATCGGATACGTCGGTGGCCTGCCAGTTGTCGTCGTAGGCGCCGTTGTAGCTATGCGTGTTCGACGAGGTCTGCGACTGCCCTTGGAAGTAGTACGAGGCTTTCTGGGTGGCGGACGCGCCCTTTTCCAGATGGGCGAAACCACGGTAGTCGACACTGGCGATGGCGTAGGAGAATCCCTGTGGCACATGCGTGACCAGACTCAGCTGACAGTTCTTCCTGAAGTCCGTCGGCTTGGATCCCTTGCCCACCTGTGCGAGATACTCGCTGTAGGTCACGGTGAAGGCCGTGTTGTCCGGGGAGACGGCGATCGCCGCGGTGCCCGCCGGGCAGCCCGACCCATTGACGGTCGCGACCGTGATCACGATCTTGTCGGGCGGCACGGTGTCGAACGGGGGTTGTGCATATGCCTGGGAAGTGAGCGTCGAGGCGAATAACGCCGCGACCACGCCGCCTGCGTACAGAACACCGGGCATGATTCTCCATTCGATGGTGGATTTACCGGGCTACCGGACGGCGGAAGGGCATTCCTTCCAGGCGAGGTGGTAAACCGTGTTGACCCCGCCGTCCGTCGAGTCCATGGCCATGAAGCTGGTGGTGCCCGCAGGAGAGGTGCCGGCGCTGACCCGCAGCTCGGTGTTGACGTTGAAGTTGCGGTCCTGGCCGCAGGGGGCCCACACCAGGGCGCTGTAGTCGGTGCTGTCGGTGGTCTGCCAGTTGTCGTTGTACGGACCGCTGAAGTCATGGGTCCGCGACGCGGTGTCCGCCGAGCCCTGGAAGTAGTAGCTCGCCTTCTCGGTGCCCTTGGCGCCCTTTTCGAGGTAGCCATAGCCCCGGTAGTCGACCTGGGCGATGGCGTAGGTGAACCCCTGCGGCACATGCACGCCCAGGCTGAGCTGGCAGTTCTTACGGATGTCGGTCGGATCCGCGCCGGGGCCGACCTGGGCGAGATAGTCGCTGTAGGTCACGGTGAACGCCGAGTTGTCGGCGGCGACGGCCACGGCGGTGGTGCCCTTGGGGCAGCCCGAGCCGTTCACCGTCTTGACGCTTATCTGGATCTTTTCCGGCGGTCCATCAGGGGCCGAGGAAACACCCTGGGTGGAAAGGGCCGAGGCGAATAGCGCCGCGGCCGCGCCGCCCGCCAGCAGAACACCGGACATGGCTCTCCAATTCGATCACTTGTGGGGACGTAGTTGAGCGATGAATTTCCGAGGAGCGGGAAGAGCGAGGAAGGGCGAGGAAGAGCTGGGGGTACGGGACGTGCGGGAAGTACCGGCAGAGCAGGTGGCGCGCACGATCGGTGGAGCGGGAAGTGCTGAAGAGCAGAAGAGCGGAAGAGCGTTATCACGCGGTACGGTTCGTACGGCCGAACGCAATGAGAGCCCCATGCCCGGCTGCTGACAGAAGGCCAAGGCGATGGGCGCTCTTAAGATAAGGGTGACACGCAAGCGCCACAAGACGGCCGCGGAATTCCGGGACAAGATATTTCCGTCCGGCCGGGAAGGACGATTCAGAAGAGCGGTTGCGGAAGAACGCCTTCCAGTGCCAGCAGGGTGCGCTTGGTCTCCAGCCCGCCGCCGAAACCGCCTATACCCCCGCCGCTCTCCACCACTCGGTGGCACGGCACCACGACCGGCAGTGGATTGCTCCCCATGGCCACACCGACGGCGCGGGCCGCGCCCGGCTCACCCACCCGGTCGGCGAGGTTCTGATAGCCGACGACCGTGCCATAGGGCACATGCGCGGCCAGCTCGCGCAGCACCCGGCGGTTGAAGCCGGTGATCAGGGACCAGTCCAGGGAGAGGGTGAAGGCCTTTGTGTCCCCGGCGAAATAGCTCTCCATCTGCCGTATCGCCTCGGTCAGATGCCCGGCGCAGCGAGGTGCGGACGGGACGGCCGCGGTGCCGGGGGCCGCGGGCGGCACGGCGGTGGGCTCGGCGCCGAGACGGCGGGTGAGCCTGGCGACGGCCTCGGCCGCCGTCTTCTCCTCCGCGTGGAAGACCACCTGGGCCAGCCCCTCGTCGGTGGCCGCGAGCAGCAGCGGGCCGATGGGCGTGGCCAGGACCGCCCAGGCCCAGGCGCGCGCCTCCGGCCCCTCCGGGCGCTCCCGCCGCTCCCGCGGGTCCGGCTGTGTCTGCCGCTCTGCGATCGTCACGCCTTCAGCGTAGAACCCCCCACCGACAGCGCCCCCGACAGCGCCCCGCCGGTCGGCCGGCGGGGCGCCTCGTCAGGGGAGCCGTGGCTCACGAGGCGTCGTCGAGGGCGTCCCGGATCACATCGGGCTTGTTGGTGATGATGCCGTTCACGCCCATGCCCGCGACCGAGACCGCCGTCGGGCCGTCGTTGACGGTCCAGGTGTAGACCTCCAACGGCTTGCCGTGCGCCCCCTCCACCGACCGCACCGCGGACACGTAGCCGGCGTCGATGGTGGTGTAGCTGGGGTTGATCTGGTCGGAGAACTCGGCGTACTCCGGCAGGTCGGCGACGGCCGGGGTGCCCAGGAAGCCGGTCTTGACGTCCGGCCGCAGCCGGTGGACCGTCCGCACGGAGTCGGCGCTGAAGCTCTGGACGATCAGCCGGCGCTTGTGCCGGTGGTCCAGCCAGCCCTCTCTGCGCAGCTCCCGCAGCGTCTGGCGTTCGATCCCCGGATAGAGCTCAGGAGCCTTGAGCTCCAGCAGGAGCTTTTGGTGGTTGTCCGAAACCCGGTCCATGTACTCCTCCAGGGTGGGCACCGCCTCGCCCTGGAACTCGGGGCCGAACCAGCTTCCGGCGTCCAGCTTCTCGATCTCGTCGAGGGTGAAGTCGGAGATCTTCCAGGGCGCGCGGTCCGGGAAGACCTGCTCGACGTCGGTGGTCCGGCTCAGCGTGGTGTCGTGCATGACGATCAGCTCGCCGTCCCTGGTGCGCTGGACGTCGTTCTCCACCCAGTCGATGCCCAGGTCGTCGGCGGCGTCGACGGCGGCCAGGGTGTTCTCGGGGGCGTACGCGGAGGCACCGCGATGGGCCACGGTGACCGTGTGGTGGTGCGTCTGGCCGGTGGCCTGGGCCGTGGCCGTGGGGAGGAAGAGCGCGGACATCCCGATGAGCGCGCCGGTTAACGCGGCGGCCGGGCGGATCTGCATACGGACTCCTCGCGTCGTCTGATTCTCGTCCGACTCATGGACGGGCAGAGGGTCCCAGATGCGTGGCAGTGGAGGATAGACATCGGATGGACGGAAAATTCGTGTCACGGGCGACATCGCGCGCATGATCATCCGAATCCGGCCGGAGGGCCGAGGAGGGGGTGGTGCGGACGAGCGCTCAGCCGTTGTCAGTGGCGAGTCGTACGGTGGGTCTCATGCGGCCCGTAACTCAGCTCGAACGCAAGGTGGCGCCCTTCGAGGTCGTCAGCCCCTATCAGCCCAGCGGTGACCAGCCCACCGCCATCGCCGACCTCGACCGGCGCATCCGCGCGGGGGAGAGGGACGTCGTCCTGCTCGGCGCGACCGGCACCGGCAAGTCCGCGACCACCGCATGGATGATCGAGAAGCTGCAGCGGCCCACGCTGGTCATGGCTCCGAACAAGACGCTGGCCGCCCAGCTGGCCAATGAGTTCCGCGAGCTGCTGCCGAACAACGCGGTCGAGTACTTCGTCTCGTACTACGACTACTACCAGCCCGAGGCCTACGTCCCACAGTCGGACACCTACATCGAGAAGGACTCCTCGATCAACGAGGAGGTGGAGCGGCTGCGCCACTCGGCGACGAATTCGCTGCTCACCCGGCGTGACGTGGTCGTGGTGGCCTCCGTCTCCTGCATCTACGGCCTCGGTACGCCGCAGGAGTACGTGGACCGCATGGTGCCGCTCAAGGTCGGCGAGGAGATCGACCGCGATCAGCTGCTGCGTCGCTTCGTCGATATTCAGTACAACCGCAACGACATGGCGTTCACCCGGGGCACCTTCCGGGTCCGCGGCGACACCATCGAGATCTTCCCGGTCTACGAGGAGCTCGCGGTCCGCATCGAGATGTTCGGCGACGAGATCGAGGCGCTGTCCACGCTCCACCCGCTCACCGGCGAAGTGATCAGCGACGACCAGGAGCTGTATGTGTTCCCGGCCACCCACTACGTGGCCGGGCCCGAGCGCATGGAGAGGGCCATCGCCGGGATCGAGGCCGAGCTGGAGCAGACCCTGGCCCGGATGGAGAAGCAGGGCAAGCTGCTGGAGGCCCAGCGGCTGCGGATGCGCACCACCTACGACATCGAGATGATGCGGCAGATCGGCACCTGCTCCGGCATCGAGAACTACTCGCTGCACATCGACGGCCGTGAGACCGGCTCCCCGCCGCACACCCTGCTGGACTACTTCCCGGAGGACTTCCTCCTGGTCATCGACGAGTCGCATGTCACGGTGCCGCAGATCGGCGCGATGTACGAGGGCGACGCCTCCCGCAAGCGGACCCTGATCGAGCACGGCTTCCGGCTGCCCTCCGCACTGGACAACCGCCCGCTGAAGTGGGAGGAGTTCCTGGAGCGCGTCGGCCAGACGGTCTATCTCTCGGCCACCCCGGGGGCGTACGAGATGTCCCGTGGCGACGGCTTCGTGGAACAGATCATCCGCCCGACCGGCCTGGTCGACCCGGAGGTCGTCGTCAAGCCGACCGAGGGCCAGATCGACGATCTCATCCATGAGATCCGCACCCGCACCGAGAAGGACGAGCGCGTCCTGGTCACCACCCTCACCAAGAAGATGGCCGAGGACCTCACCGACTACATGCTCGAGCTGGGCATCCAGGTGCGCTATCTGCACAGCGATGTGGACACCCTGCGCCGGGTCGAGCTGCTGCGCGAGCTGCGCGCCGGTGAGTTCGACGTGCTGGTGGGCATCAACCTGCTGCGGGAGGGCCTGGACCTGCCGGAGGTCTCGCTGGTCGCCATCCTCGACGCCGACAAGGAAGGGTTCCTGCGCTCGGGCACCTCGCTGATCCAGACGATCGGCCGCGCCGCCCGTAACGTCTCGGGCCAGGTGCACATGTACGCCGACAAGGTCACCCCGGCGATGGCGAAGGCCATCGACGAGACCAACCGCCGCCGCGAGAAGCAGATCGCGTACAACAAGGCCAACAAGATCGATCCGCAGCCGCTGCGCAAGAAGATCAACGACATCGTGGCCCAGATCGCCCGCGAGGACGTCGACACCGAGGAGCTGCTCGGCACCGGCTACCGCAAGGCGAAGGACGGCAAGGGCGCGAAGGCGGCAGAGCCGGCGGCCGGCGGCAAGGCGGCCAAGGGCGGCAAGGCCAAGGCCGCCAAGGGCAAGGCCAAGGAGGCGGTGCTGACCGACCGGCCCGCGGCCGAGCTCGCCGAGCAGATCGAGGAGATGACCGACCGCATGCGGGCCGCGGCGGCGGAGCTCCAGTTCGAGGTGGCGGCCCGACTGCGCGACGAGGTGTCGGAGTTGAAGAAGGAGCTGCGGCAGATGCGGGAGGCCGGAGTGTCCTGATGACCGCGCGCCCCGGGTCCTCACCGGGGCGCCCGCGGGTTCCCTGTGTTGCAAGACCGACACAAAAGTCCGCTCGTCCGGCCGGAGCCCCGGCGGCCGTGCATAGGGTTTTCGGAAGGGCCGTGCGTACGGCGCGGCCACGGCCGCACACCCGCGGCGGCCACGGGGAATCGAGAGACGAGAGTAGGGACAGCGCGTGACGGTCAACATGTCCAAGGGACAGGCCATCAGCCTGCAGAAGGCCGACGGGGGCACCCTGACCGCGGTGCGGATGGGGCTGGGCTGGCAGGCGGCGCCCCGCCGCGGGCTGTTCGGCTCCCGTACGCGGGAGATCGACCTCGACGCGTCGGCCGTCCTCTTCGCCGACAAGCAGCCCACCGATGTCGTCTTCTTCCGCCACCTGGTCAGCGACGACGGCTCGGTCCGCCACACCGGTGACAACCTCGTGGGCGGCGCCGGGCAGGGCGGCGACGACGAGGCCATCCTGGTCGACCTCCAGCGGGTGCCCGTCCACATCGACCAGATCGTCTTCACGGTGAACTCCTTCACCGGTCAGACCTTCGCCGAGGTGCAGAACGCGTTCTGCCGGCTGGTGGACGAGACCAACGGCCAGGAGCTCGCCCGCTACACCCTCACCGGCGGCGGGCAGTACACCGCCCAGATCATGGCCACGGTGCAGCGCGCGGGCGGCGCCTGGCAGATGAAGGCGGTCGGCGAGCCGGCCAACGGCCGCACCTTCCAGGACCTGATGCCGCACATCCTGCCGCATCTGTAGAGGCGTACCGCGTCCGTCATGGCGTACCGCCTCTGGCAAGGCGCACCGCCCAGGTGAGCGCGTCGGCCCGGTTGAGCAGAGCTCGCCGGGCCGACGCGCTCACCGCACCACCGCATCACCACTCACACCTACGGCACACAGCGGAACACGTACACAGCGGAACACAACGAGGGGACGCAGCCATGACGGCCGAGCTGGTCCGAGGGCAGAACCATCCGCTGCCCCAGACCCGTTTGGAGATCCGGATCTCTGCGGGCAATCCGATCGTGGCCGGGGCGACACTCGGCGATGAGCGGGGCACGGTGCACGGCGCCGAATGGGTCGCGCATCCCGCCTCGCCCCAGCTGACCGGGATAGAGGTGCCCAAACAGGCGGCGGCCGCCCACCGGCTCGCCGTGGACCTCGACGCGATGCCCGAGCACATCCACCGGGTCACCGTGCTGCTCGCGCTGCCGACGGGCGTCGGCGGCCCGGCCCGGTTCGGCGCCATGGCCGCGCCGTTCGTCGCCGTCACCGGCCTCGACGGCACCGAGATCGCCAGCTACACGATCACCGATCTGGACTCGGAGTCCGCGGTGGCCGCCCTGGAGCTCTACCGCAGGCAGGGCGCCTGGAAGGTGCGCGCCATCGGCCAGGGGTACGCGGGCGGGCTGGCCGCCATGCTGCACGACCAGGGGCTGGAGCGGGGCGCCGACCTCGCGGCGCGGATCAACGAGGCGGTGGCCCGCGGCATGGCCCGCTCGGTCGCCCAGCCCCCGCCCCGCACCGAGGGCGACGGGCGGGTGCGCACGGCCGCCGCGGGCGGCGGCACCGACCCGGCCCCGGACCAGCCGCGGACCCCGCCGCG
>NZ_JACVYG010000033.1:0-116287 GCF_014712245.1 Streptomyces sp. 5-10 | reverse complement strand
CACCGAGGACGATCAGGTCGGCCAGGGAGACCTTCTTGGCGCCGGAGTTGAACTCGCCCTGGATGGTCTCCAGGGTGCGCAGGACCTGCGCGAGCTCGTCCGGGTTGTTGACCTCCCAGCCGCGCTGCGGCTGAAGGCGGATCCGGGCGCCGTTCGCTCCGCCGCGCTTGTCGCTGCCGCGGAAGGTGGACGCCGAAGCCCACGCGGTGGACACCAGTTGCGCGACGGACAAGCCGGACTCGAGGAGCTTGGTCTTGAGGACCGCGACGTCGGCGGCGTCGATGGCCTCGCCCTCGGCCTCGGGCAGCGGGTCCTGCCACAGCAGGGTCTCCTCCGGGACCTCCGGGCCGAGGTACAGCGACTTCGGGCCCATGTCGCGGTGGGTCAGCTTGTACCAGGCGCGGGCGAAGGCATCCGCGAACTCGGCCGGGTTCTCGTGGAAGCGCTTCGAGATCGGGCCGTAGATCGGGTCGAAGCGCAGCGAGAGGTCCGTCGTGAGCATCGTGGGCAGACGCTTCTTCGACGGGTCGTGCGCGTCGGGGATGATCTCCTGCGCGTCCTTGGCCACCCACTGGTTGGCGCCGGCCGGGGACTGGGTCAGCTCCCACTCGTAGCCGAAGAGGATGTCGAAGAAGTCGTTGCTCCACTGGGTGGGGGTGGTGGTCCAGGTGACCTCCAGACCACTGGTGATCGCGTCACCGCCCTTGCCGGTGCCATAGGTCGACTTCCAGCCCAGGCCCTGCTGCTCCATCGAGGCGGCCTCGGGGTCGTTGCCGACGGCGTCGGCGGGGCCGGCGCCGTGGGTCTTGCCGAAGGTGTGGCCACCGGCGATCAGGGCGACGGTCTCCTCGTCGTTCATCGCCATGCGGCGGAACGTCTCGCGGATGTCGCGGGCCGCGGCGATCGGGTCCGGGTTGCCGTTGGGGCCCTCGGGGTTGACGTAGATCAGACCCATCTGGACGGCGCCGAGCGGGTTCTCCAGCTCACGGTCGCCGGTGTAGCGCTGATCGTCGAGCCAGATGGTCTCGGGACCCCAGTACACGTCCTCGTCGGCCTCCCAGACGTCGGCGCGGCCGCCGCCGAAGCCGAACGTCGTAAAGCCCATCGTCTCCAGGGCGACATTGCCGGTGAGGATGAGGAGGTCGGCCCAGGAGATGGACTGGCCGTACTTCTTCTTGACCGGCCACAGCAGACGGCGGGCCTTGTCGAGGTTGCCGTTGTCCGGCCAGCTGTTCAGAGGGGCGAAGCGCTGCTGACCACGGCCGGCACCGCTGCGGCCGTCGCTGATGCGGTAGGTGCCGGCGCTGTGCCAGGCCATACGGATCATCAGCGGGCCGTAGTTGCCGAAGTCCGCGGGCCACCAGTCCTGCGAGGTGGTCAGCACCTCGGCGATGTCCCGTTTCACGGCCGCCAGGTCGAGGCCGGCGAACGCCTGCGCGTAGTCGAACTCCGCACCGAGCGGGTTGGCGACCACGGGGTCCTTGGCGAGGATCTTCAGGTTGAGCCGTTCCGGCCACCACTGACGGTTGCCGCCACCCTGGGTGGGGTGCGCGGCGCGACCGTGGGCGACCGGGCAGCCGCCCGACTCCTCGGTCTTCGCGTCGGTCACGATGGCATCGTGGTTCTCGGACATGGCAATCCTTCTGGAGAGTGGACCAAAGAGATGGGTCAGGTACGTGCTCACGCATGACGAGAAACGGGCAGAACAGAGCCCGGCAGGTGACCTCGCCCCGCGCTTCGTTGCTCAGTGGCCGTCGCACACCGTCCGGTGACGCAGGCGGAGGACTGTTCTTCACGAGCGTGCCGTGGAGACCGGTGCTCGCTGGTAGAAGCGGCTGGCGGGGACCAGTACTGTCCCTGTCGGTCTTCGCCGTTCCCCCACGCGCCCCGGGCGCGTGGGGGCCTCGAGGGCACCAGCGGAGCGATCTCCGCCCGGAGGTGGTGAGAAGTCAGGTCTGAGCGGGGGCTCCTGTGCCCGGCGCATCGACGTCAGGCACCGCCGTGTCCGGCTCGGCTCGTGGCGTCTCGCGCTCATCAGGGTTCAGCGCGAGAAAAACGAAGCCCGCGAGTGTACCGCCGACACCTTGAGCTATGAGATATACCCACAGCGACGACCAGGAGAACAATCCGGCCACAGAACCGCCCACGGCAACAGCCGGGTTGAAGACCCCTCCTGATGTGCCCCCCACTGCCACCGCACCTGCGAGGACGGTAAAGCCAATGGCCAGGCCGTAGAAGGAATTCTGCGGGTGGTCGCTGCTGGTGGCGACATTGAGAACCACGTAGGCCAGCATGAAGGTCAAAAGTGCTTCCGCTACGAGTGCTGCTCCGATCTGACGCCCCGACAAGGAGACGGCTGTCACCTCGTCCGGATCGACGACCCAGCGACCGATCAGTCCTCCCACTAGTCCGCCCGCCACCTGTGCCACCACGTAAGCCATGGCCTCACCCCCCTTGATGCGGCCTCTCACGAAGACGCCGAGCGTGACCGCCGGGTTGAAGTGAGCACCCGAGACATGGCCTCCGGCGTACACCATCACCATGAGGGACGCGCCAATCGCCAAGGGCGCGAGGGCCGCTTTGGACAGTACTGTCGCGGTGATGGTGAAAACCAGGAATAACGCACCGATGAATTCAGCTAACGGTTTACGCAAAGCTGTCCCTTTCGAGGGTTGAGTGGTCATGGGTTCTCCGGTTCCGCAGCTCACCGACGACACAAAAGGACTTGTGGCGGCCCGCAACGTTGAACCAGCGGTTCCGACCAACACCCTAGGGGGGATTGGCAGATCTCTCATCGGTCGAGCTCTTACGAAACACTGACATCGTTCCCGCCGGGCGGAAGGCCGGCAACGGATCACGTCACAAGAGGCCCAGCAATCGACGAGGAACCGCATCAACTCCCTTCGGCGGTTGCGCCGGTTACGACGGGTCCCGTGCCCAGCCCCCCTGGGACACCGGCACTGGGGCTGTTTCACAGCCCGTCCATGAGATTGTCCAGCTCGTGAACGAGTCTTGATTGATCAATGACGGCAGCCCGCCCCTGCGCCGGGCGAAGCGGTGCTGGAGGTACTTCGGTCGAGGATCGGGAGCGGGCAGCAGGACGACGAGTACCCGGACGAGGACACGGTTCCTCTTGGTGAGGGGTTGCGGCTCGTGGAGCACATCGTCGGAACGGATCCTGGCCGGCGGACGCGCGATGGATGGGTGACCGTTGACAGGGGTTATCGCCGGACCCGCTACCTGCGTCGGCCGATAGCTGACCGGGCATCAGGGCCAATCTTCCGGATCTTGTGGGCTCGCGACGCGTTGATCGCCTGAAGACAGACCCAGTCCTTCGAGGAACCAGCCTGCGCGGGTCGGCGTCCCCCCAGAAGCCAGCAGGATCGACTCCAATGGAGGCTGCCCACGACCGGCACGGCCGCCCGCTATCTCTATGCATGCCCAGCCGCGGGAGACGCGGATTCACTTCGGCCTGGATCTCGTCGACGAAGGAGCGAAGCACACTGTCGTACTTCGCCGATGCGGTCGGCAGGTCGCCCGGGTGTCGGCTGATCTCGCGGGTCAGGTCGCAGGCGCCCACCATCCGCCGGAGCATCGGCGAAGGCACCGACGGATGGACGTTCGACGCCGCCTCGTACTCCATCGAACCCAGGTGAGATGCGTCGCTGACGGCCAGTGCGTGCGGACACACGGTCGGCGTCCCCATGCGCGGCGGTCCGAGTCAGCGGCTCGTCACCGAGGGGGAAGGGCAACCGTGTCGGATCCACCAGCAGCGGGGGACAACTCGGCTTCAGCCATGGAGGAAGTTTCCCGCGCGGGGGCCGCTGCCTGCCAGCGCGGCCAGGCCGGCGCGGAGTCGGGGACCGAACCCGATCAGTGCGATGGCCAGGACCGCACCGAGGCTCGTGCTCAGGTAGGGCACGTGGATATCGAGCACCACCATCACCACGGAGGCCGCTACCACCGCGGCGACGGTCAGCCGTGCGATGAGAACGAACCTCGACGAGATCGCCTGCCGGTGGTCAGCTCATCCCCGTCCCCGGCTCCGGCAGCAGGCGATAGCGGCCCTGTTCGCGCCGGACCAGGCCGGCGGTTGGCTGGGGGAAGTGGGTGCCGAGCAGCAGGTCGTCGGTGTCGGCCAGACGGTTGAGGAGGCGGTGGCGGCTGCTTACGGCCTGCTCGGGGTCGATGTCGACGCAACTGGTCAGGTGGGGGTGGGAGAGTTGCACGGGGTGGTGGATGCTGTCGCCGGTGATCAGGCCCGAGCGGTTGGTGCCGTGCAGCTCCACGGCGATGTGGCCGGGGGTGTGCCCGGCGGCCGGTGCCAGGCGGATACCCGTCGCCACCTGGTGTCCTTCGGCGGGGATGTCGGCGAGGTCGAACTGCCCGTGGTCGTGGACGGGCAGGACGGAGTCGCGGAACATCTGGCGGCGGTTGACGTCCAGGTCGGCGGCGGTCCAGTAGTCCCACTCCGTACGGCTGGTGAGGTAACGGGCGTTGGGAAAGGTCGGCACCCATTGGTCGCCGTCCAGGCGGGTGTTCCAGCCGACGTGGTCGGTGTGCAGGTGCGTGACGATCACCAGGTCCACCGACTCGGGCGCGAATCCTGCAGCCGTGAGGCGCCGCAGGTAGTCGGTGTCAAGGCCGTTCCAGGCGGGGTTGGCGCGTTCCTTGCCGTTGCCGATGCCCGTGTCCACGAGGATCCGCAGGCCATGGGCCTCGACGGCGAAGGTGTGACTGGCGAGGTACGGCACCTCGGCGTCGGCGAAGTGCGGGCGCAGCCATGGCGCCTGGTCGATGACCTCCTTGGTGGCTCCGGGGAGCAGCCAGGGGCCGGTCTGCGGCGGTAGGGCGATCTCGTCGATGCGGTGGACGGTGATCCCGCCGAGGTCCCAGGAGAGCGGGGTGTCGGTGGCGGCGGGGGTGGGCTGGTTCATCGTTGTGTCTTTCGGTGTGCCGTCCGGCTGGTGCGGCGGGGTGCGGGGTGTGTGCGGGCGGGTTCAGCGGGGTGCGGTGTGGTGCCGGGTCAGGAGCGGTATGGCGAGGGCGGCCAGGGCCAGGAGGATGACTGTGGCGCCGTAGAGGGACACGGCGGTGGTGAGGCCGTACCGGTTCGTCAGGACTCCGGCGAGGATCGCCGGGATGCTCATGGCGAGGTAGCTCAGGACGTAGTAGGCCGCGAGGGTCCCCGCGCTCTCGGCGGCTTGTGTCCCGGACAGCAGCCGGCGCAGCGCGCCCTGCGTCACCGACCCGAAGCCCACCCCGGCCAGCACCGTGCCGGCGAACAGCGCGAGCAGGCTGTGCTCGTAGGGGCTGCTGAGGGTGAGCAGGGCACCGGGGACGAGCAGGGCCGAGCCGGCGATGCTCGCCGTGCTCGCCGGCAGTGACCTGGCGGCGAGCACTGCCAGCGCGGCGGCGAGGCTGAGAGTGAAGAACACCAGGCCGCCGACGGCCCGGGGCGTGAGGGGGGCGATCGTACGGGCCAGGGAGGGGCCGAGCGAGGAGTAGAAGCCGCCGAGGGCCCAGGCGGCGATGACGCCGGGGGCGGTGAGCAGCATCGTCCGGCGGGCGGAGGGGGCGATGGCGATGCTGGGGCGCAGCGAGTGCCACGCGCCGGGGTGCGGGTGCGCCGTCTCGGGGGTGAGGGCGACAGCGGCGGCCTGGGCGGTGAACAGTAGGAGCAGGATGAGGTACACGGTGCGGGTGGGCGCGGGTGCGAACTGCACGAGAGCGGTGGACGCCAGAACGCCGGCCGCCATGCCGCTCACCGGGGTGACGCTGTTGGCCAGTGCGGCCCGGCCCGGGCGATGGGGGTGCTCGAAGTCGAGCAGCGCGGCCCCGGCGGCTCCGGATGCCGCGCCGGTGGCCAGGCCCTGGACGACCCGGGCGGTGATGAGGTCGGCCACCCCGTGCGCGGTGGCGAAGATCGCCATGGAGGCGGCCTCGGCAAGCAGCGCTCCGGCCAGTACCGGGCGCCGGCCCAGGTGGTCGGAGAGGGTGCCGGCGGCGAGCAGCGCCACGAGCAGGGCGAGCGCGTAGGCGCTGAACACGACCGTGACCGTGAGCGCCGAGAAGTGCCACTCGGCCTGGTAGAGGGCGTACAGCGGGGTGGGCGCACTCGAGGCGGCCAGGAGGCCGATCAGGACGGAGGCCTGGAGCGCGAACGATCCTCCGCGACGCAGCAGAGCGCGGGGGCGGGACGGGGTGGCGGTGGCAACGGACACGGACGCCTCCAAGCACTTAAAGCAACATCTTTGCGATAAGACTTTAGCGCCCCTCGGGCTATTAACGCAAAAGCTTAGCTTTTGTGTTCGCGGCGGGCGTGCCCGGACGGCCGTCGCCGGTGCACGCCGCCCACGCGCCACGCGCCGACGCACGGGCAGTGGGGGACCGGCCGCACGCCGCTGGACGCTCAGGACGGGTCGAGCGCGGCCGCCACCAGGCGGTTGACGTACTCCGTCGACAGGCCGTCGGGACGGAAGAGGATGCGGTACATCACCGGCGCCACCACGCGGTCCAGCAGACTCTCCACGTCCGGCACCGCCTCTCCGCGCCCGGCGGCGCGCACCCCGATGGCCTTCAGCTGCTCGACCGCGTAGTCGGAGCAGCGGGCGGCGCCGCCGCCCGCCGGATCACCGGCCAGCGCATCGCGAATGTAGACCACGCCCACCTGCGAGGACATCTCCTCCAAGAACTGCTCCGCCCACGCCTGAAGGTCCGCCCGAAGACTGCCGTGGTCGGCCGGGGGCTCCTCGGGGCGCAGTCGCTGCACCGCCACGTCGGCCAGCAGCGCCTGCAGGTCACCCCAGCGCCGGTAGATCGTCGAGGGAGTGACCCCGGCGCGGGCGGCGATCAGGGGCACGGTCAGCCCGGCCCGGCCGACGCCCGCGTACGCGCCGCCGTGCACCGGGCTGTCGTGGACTTGGTGCAGGAAGTCGGGACCGAGAAGGTGACCATCCCCGCGGTGGCGCGCCGCGCCGGCGTCAATCCCAGTTCCGTCTACCGGCGTTGGGGGACGACCTCCGCGCTCCTGGCGGACGTGGCCGCCCAGCGCCAGGACGAGGGGGCGCCGGAACTGCTCGGGGATCTGCGCAAGGACCTCGAACGAGCCGCTCTGTGGACGCTCGCCGACCTGTCCCGGCCGGGAGGCGTGGCGTTCTTCCGCGCCGAAGTAGCTCCGGACGTTGACGAGCGCCGAGCCGGACTGCGCGAGTGCCTGGAGCGGGTCAGCACCCGGTTCCACGCCGCCCTCAAAGCCGCGGCCCAGCGGGGCGAGGCGACACCCCCACTGGAACGGGTACTGGACCACGTGGTCGCACCCCTCTACTTCCGCGTGGTGTTCTCGATCCCGGAAACCGACGAGGACTACGCACGCGGCCTCGTCACCGACCTGTACGACTCCGCACACGCCACCCCGCAACCACCGCGCTCGCACCCCGACCCGGCCCCGCCCTCGGACGCAAACGCGACGCAGCCCACCCACACGTAGCAGAAGCAACGCCCGAACCCCGCCCCGCTATCACGGGGGATGGAACGGGCGGGGTGGAGACTGGTAAGGAGCGTGATGTCGGTGTGGTCGAAGTCGTCCCGTAGCCGCCCTGCGTCTTTGGCGCGCTGCACCAGCTGGGCGAGGTCGTTCTCGACGCGGGTACGTACGCGCTCGTAGTCGAGGCGTCGGGGAACCTGGCAAGGAACGCGGCCGTGAAGCCGCCCCAGCTTCTCGCGGACCTGTCCGCGCAGCCGGTCGTGGAACTCCCTGACCAGGCCATGGTCACGCCAGCGACGGAAGAACGCACAGACCCGGCCCTACGGCGGGAAGTCGGTGGGCATCGCCCGCCGTGGTGAGGACGTACCGGGAGAGAAACCACGGCCGAGCGGCAGGTCGACGTGCGACGTCGGCTGGCCAGGCGTGATCTGCCGTCGAACGAGCGGCGGTCGCGTCCGGCTCTTGCGGCCGCTGTCCGAGGTGCCGGCAGCGGTGGACGTGGCTTCCTCGATGCGGTCGGGCCGTTCGTACGGGGTGCACAAGCCGGGCGCGGTTCTGAAGGCAGCGCACGGTGTCCTGCAGCAGAGCCGACAGCCGTCACTCCGTTCCCAGGACGACTTGGGCGAGGGCCCGACGGCTGCTGTCAGCGGGGCGGCTGGGCGCCGCATGACCGGCCCTGGATCTCATCCCCTACGTGGAGAAGGACGTGCCAGGGCGAGGCAGCCGTCCTCGAGGGCGGGCTCGGCCGGGCGTGCGCCTGCGGTGGGCGCTCCTCAGCGATGATCCGGCAGGTGATGTGGTCGCCTCGATGCTGGAGGTCGAAATGGCGCGGGCGGTGGCGGGGTGTGGCGCGGTAGGTCGAGCAGCCAGGTCCGGCCATGGGCAGCGGTGAGCAGGCTCACGGTGTCGCCGGTGTGCGGAATCCGCCCGCCCGCCAGCCGGGGGCAGGTCGAGGCGATGCCCTCGGCGATGTGTGTGGACAGCAGCACGGTGCGGTCCTGGGCCAGGAGGTGATCGACGACACGGCGGTCGTTTTCACCGAAGTNGGGCCAGGAGGTGATCGACGACACGGCGGTCGTTTTCACCGAAGTGGTCCGCGACATCGACGTCGTGCTCGACACGATCGGGGGCGAAACCGTCGAACGGTGGCTCGAAGTGCTCCGCCCAGGAGGTCACCTGGTGACGGCGGTCGCCGAGGAGGATTCCGAGCTCATCGCCACCTACGAGGTGGCCGGCATGTGCTTTAGCGGCATCGCGGTCGACCCCGATCCGGTCGCCCTGCGAGGTCTCGGCGAACTCGTCGAACAGGGCAGGGTCCGGGCCCACGTGCAGGGGACGTTCCCATTCGAGTGCCTCGCCGACGCGCACCGACTGCTCGACAGCGGTCACTTCCAGGGCAAGCTCGTCCTCACCATCTGATCCCGTCGTGGGGCCTCGCGTGAGCAAGGCCCCACGGATGAACGGCTGGTGAGTTCCCGCTGTCCTGAACATCGAGCGGGCGATCCGCCCCCTCGGAACGTTTCTACGCTGTGAGGGATTGACAACTCTTGCCGGATCGCCACAGGCTCCTGCACCGGATGCGGCCGAACCTGCCGTTGGATCCGACCGCCGCACAACACGAGGCATGGGTCGAGCTGGTCAGCCTGCTCCGGGACGACGACTTCCGCCTGGCCGTCCGCTCGTTCTTCCATGACGCGTTCAGCGGCGCCCGGTCGTACGAGGTCACGGCGCCGTCGATGCTGGAGCGCATCGAGAGGCTGCGGCGGGTGCAGTTGGAGGCGATGGCGGCACGGCGGTCCGGTCTGCCGGCGGATGGTGCTGGGGCTCGGGACATCGCCCGCCGGGTGGTGGCGTCAATGGCCGACGTCGTCGGGCAGGAGTACACAGGCGAGCTTCGACGGCGGATCGCGACCACCGTCCCGGGCAGGACCGGCGCCACCGCGGGGTTCGCGGGCGGGTTCACCGGTGTGCTCGGCCGCTACCACGAGCTGATCGCGACGATCAACAAGACACCGCTGTTGGAGTCGGCCGATCTCGCGGCACACCAGGCGTGGCTCGCCACCGCCGCCACGGCGGGCACCCGCTGCGACACCGAATAACAGCAGCTGCCCGGTGCGAGCCGTCGGCAGTGCCCCAGGGGAGAACCACGAAGCCATGACGCGGCAAGTGCTCGCCGGGTCCCGCCCCAAGCAGGCGGTGCTGAAAGGAACGGGGAGGACTGGGGCCCTGTCGGTGACGGCCTGACCGAAGCGGCGCGTGGGGTCCGCCGTGCGGGGCCGTGGATGAGCCGGGCTGGCGCCGAGCGCCGTCCGGATGACGTACGCGACATCTCCCGAGGTCTACGCGCCACCGATGCACCCGCACCGAACTGACTCACCAGAACCAGGCCCTTGTTTGAATCCCACCGACCACACGGACGGATAGAGACCAGCCAGTCAGACGCCCAGGAACACCTCCACATTGGGCGGCACATGCCCGACGCTGCGGCCCTCGCTGTCGAGCAGTCGGCCCATCTGTTTCACGGTGTGCAGGCAGGCGGCCCGGTCCACGATGCACAGATGTCGCGAGCGTTCAGTGAGCGTTGCCTCCAGCTGCGGCAGATCTCCGAGCGACCGTAGCCAGACCATCATCAGGAGATTCCGCTCTCCCGTGAGGGCGCAGCACAGGCGTACGTCAGGGAGAGTGGTGAGCGACCGCGCCGTGGCCTCCAGGTGCTGCGATGCCACGCTCGCCCACAGGACGGCCGAGTCGGGCCAGCCCGACAGGGACTGAGCCATCTCGCAACGCAGCCGGAGCAACCGGTGGGCGAGCAGGCGCTTGACGCGGCGGCGCGCGGTGGGCTCGCTGATCCCGGCGCGGTCGGCGAGCTCGGCGTAGGACATGCGGCCGTCCTCGTGCAGCAGGCGGTACAGCTCCCGGTCCACTGTGTCCACCCGCGCACCGCCTACCGTCGCGGACGGTGCACTGGCCGGTTCCAGCACGCGTTGCTGCGACCGTTCGAGGCTGCGCAGCCGCCACCGGCTCGGCTCGCTGTAGCCCACGGTCCGCATCTGCGCTCGGTATGCCCGGACACCGGGCAGCCGTCCCACCGTGCCGCGCAGGTACGCCGATACCTCTGCGGGTGTGCGCAACGCCGCCACGGCCAGCAGGTCGTATGGGCCTGTGAGGTGGTGGACGTAGCGCACCTGGGGCTCGGCACTCAACGCGGTGGCCGTGTCGTCCAGCCGGTCGGGAATGCACTCGATCTCGATGTAGGCCATGCAGAATTCGCTGTGCAGGGCCGGGCCGACCACGCAGGTGACCCACGCCAGCCCCGCTTCGTTCAGCTGTTCCCAACGGCGCGCCACCGTCACCGGATCGAGCGCGAGGGCCCGGCCCAACTGGGCCCAGGAGGCGCGCGGACTGAGCTGGAGCGCGTTGATCAGCTCCAGGTCCTTCTCATCGACGGAATCGTGCGGCATGCCCCTGCTTATCACAGGGTGCGACTCAGTGGATAACCCTGTTCATCGGATGGTCGTGACGGAATCCTGCGTATCGTCGGCCGTTCTGCGCGGCCTGACGATTCTGGTGGCCCGAACACGCTCAGTGTCATTAAGGAGGTCCCAGATCGTGAGGGTTGCGAGAGTCGACCAGGACGGTGGAGGCGGCCGGCAGCGGCGCGACCGGGTCGTACGCGAGGCGGTGCGGTCCGGTCTGATCGGCTCCGCCCATGTGGTGGCGGGGTTCGTCGACGCCGACGGGATCCAGGAGTCCGTGCGCGACCTGCGCCGGGCCTTCGGCGACGCGCCGGTACTGCACACGTTCGCTGCCAAGGCCGCGTCGCTGGTCCCCGTGCTGCGGCTGCTCGCCCGGTCCGGCATGGGGTGCGAGGTCGCCAGCCCGGGCGAGCTGGCCCAGGCCGTCGCTGCCGGCTTCCCGCCGGACCGCATCGTGCTCGACTCACCGGCGAAGACCCGCGCCGAACTGGCCCACGCGCTCGCCCTGGGGGTGTCGGTGAACGCCGATAACTTCGCCGAGCTTGACCGCATAGGCGAACTGCTCGCTGCGAAGATGAGTACCTCGGTGCTTGGCCTGCGGATCAACCCGCAGGTCGGCGCCGGAGCCATCGACGCGATGAGCACCGCCTCGCTCAGCTCGAAGTTCGGCGTGCCACTGCGGGACCTGGGGGCACGGCAGCGCATCCTCAAGGCGTTCGCCGAGCGGCCCTGGCTCACCCGGCTGCATGTGCACGTCGGTTCGCAGGGCTGCTCCCTGGAACTCATCGGCGAAGGTGTGCGCGCCGCCTTTGCACTCGCCGAGGAGATCAACACGGTGGCGGGACGGCAGCAGGTCACCAGTCTGGACATCGGCGGCGGCCTGCCGGTCAACTTCGACGACGACGAGATCCGCCCGACGTACGCGGACTACGTCCGGCAGCTGCGCGCCGCCGTTCCCGAACTCCTGAGTGGACGCTACGGCTTGGTTACCGAGTTCGGCCGTTCGCTGGTCGCCAAGAACGGCTTCACGGCCGCGGTCGTGGAGTACACCAAGGACACCGGAGGCCGCCGCATCGCGCTGACGCATGCGGGCGCGCACATCGCCACCCGTACCGTCTTCATGCCGGAGGCGTGGCCGCTGCGGATCGCCGTGTACGACTCCGACGGCAGGCCCAAGCACGCTCCCGAGTGCGTGCAGGATGTCGCGGGCCCGTGCTGCTTCGCCGGGGACCTCGTCGCCCGCGGGCGCACGCTGCCCGAGCTGGCGCCCGGTGATGTCGTGGTGCTGCTGGACACCGGCGGCTACTACTTCTCCACGCCCTGGTCGTACAACAGCCTCGCCCGTCCCGCCGTACACGGCTTCACCACACGCGGACCAGAGATACGGTTCGCCACGGTCCGCCGGGAGCAGACCCTCGCCGAGATCCTGGCCGAAAGCGGCGCCAGCCAGGCAGACGCACTCCTCTTCCGGAACGCGGACAGCACCGCGGCCCACGCACGCCTCGTGCAGACAGGAGCCTGACGTGGCACTGACCGAAGCGCCCGCGACGCCCGTCCGCCGTATGCCCGCGGCCAAGGCAGCCGCACCCTACGCCATCGCCGGCGCGGGACTGATCGGCGCACTGATACTCGGCTTCGTCGTCCACGCGCCGACGATCTGGGGCCTGCTCCCGATCATCATGTACGCCGTGCTCTCGCTGTGCGGAATGAACCTTCTGCTGGCCACCGTGGTCTCCCTGCTGGCCGCGATCCTCCTTGTCCACCGCCCACCCACCGACGTCGGCACCCTCCTTGGCACCTCGCTCGGCGACACCGTCACCCTCATCGGCCTCATCTGCCTGCTCGGCGCCGGCCTGGGCGAGGTGCTGCGGCAGACCGGCGCGGCCGGCATCCTGGTCCGGGGCATCCTGCGCATGGCCCGCCGGGAAAGCCAGCTCGCGATATGCCTCAGCGTGATGATGTCCTGTCTGGTCCTCACGTTCGCCCTGGGGACCCTTGCGGGAGCGTTGGCGATCGTGGCTCCGATCGTCATCCCCGTCACGGCCCGCGCGGGCCTCACCCGCTCCACGACCGCGACCGTCATGTTCCTCGGCGGCTGCGCGGGACTGGCCCTGGCCCCCTTCGCCGGATCCAACATCGCCATCCTCGACGCCTCCGGCCTGGACTACGGCACGTATGTCCTCGTCGGCGCGGGCCCGCTCACCGTCCTGTCCCTGGCGCTCGCGCTCCTCGTCGTCCCACGCGTCCAGCGCCGCTCCGCAGCCAGCGGCGACGACTTCTACGCGGACATCGACACAGGCGCGGGCGACCAGCCCTCCGAGGCCCGTGGTGTGCGCGCCACCTGGGCGTTCTCGGTGGTGCTCGTATTTTCCGTCGGGTATGCCACCGTCAGCGCGTCCGGTACGGCATTCCCGCTGCTGGCCCTGCCGGCCATGGCCGCGCTCACCGCCGCCGCGGGCGGCCTGTCCGTCAAGGACACCATCGACGCGTTCTGCCGGGGCGCGGCACGCATGGTCGAGACGTTCCTGCTGTTCTGGATGCTCGCCGCGTTCTTCCTGACGGTCAACGAACTCAAGCCCTACGACGTTCTCCTGCACCGCTTCGGCCCCCAGCTGCACGGCCTTGCCCCGCTGCCCTTCGCGATCGCGGTGGCGCTCCTGGGCTGGCTCGGCGTCCCGGGAGCGACGGCCGCGCACGTGGTGTTGCTCAACAAGGTCTTCGGGCCGCTCGGTACCAGCATCGGCCTCACACCCACCGCCTGGGCGGTGACCTATCTGTGGGGATCGAAGGCCGATACCTACGGCCCCTACCCCAACCCGAACATGATGGCCGCTCTTGGCTTCGCCGAAGGTACCCGGCTCAGGACCCTGCTCTCGGTGGGTTGGACGCTCCTCGTCCCAGCAGCGGTCATGTACGCCCTCATCCTTGCGCTGCTCCTCTGAGTGACCGCGTATCCGGGCACCGCACCGAATCCCCCCTGAGAAGGAAGAAAATTGTACGAGTACGACGTACTCGCCGTCGGCGGCACCGTCATCGACGGCACCGGCGGCCCCGCCCGACGGGCCGATGTCGGCATCCGCGGCGACCGGATCGTCTTCCTGGGCCGGGCCACCCCCCACGCCAGCGCGCGGGAGGTGCTTGACTGCGCCGGCCACGTCGTCGTGCCCGGCTTCATCGACTTGCACTCGCACGCCGACTTCACCGTGCGGGACGTGCCCAGCGCCGAAGCGTGCATCAGACAGGGCGTGACCACCATCGTCACGGGCAACTGCGGCAGTTCCCCCTTCCCCGTCGTCCCGGAGCGACGCCACGCGGTGGACACCACGCTCGCCCGCACCGGCAGCGGCGACATGCCTTGGGAAGACTTCGACGGCTTCGCACGCGCGGTCGAGGAGGCCGAACCCTGCGTCAACCTCGCCGCCCTGGTCGGCCACTCGGCCCTCCGCGTCGCCGCGGTCGGCACCGAACTGCGCCCCGCGACAGCCAACGAAACCGTCCTCATGCGGGGGCTCCTCGCCCGGGCTGCCGGACAGGGAGTGTTCGGTCTGTCCACTGGGCTCATCTATGCTCCCGGGTCGTTCGCCGCAACCGACGAGGTGGTGGCGCTGGCGACCGAGGCGCAACGGGCCGGGCTGCTCTACAGCACCCATATACGCGATGAGGGCGACCATCTCCTCGAGGCCGTGACCGAAGCGCTGGACACCGCCCGGCACAGCGGCGTGCGCCTCCAGATCTCCCACCTCAAGGCGATGGGCCCCGCCAACCACGGCAAGGTGCACAAAGCGCTGGCTCTCATCGACTCCGCCGTCGAGGAAGGACTGGATGTGGCGTGCGACGTCTACCCCTACGCCGCGTCCTCCACCCGGCTCACTTCTCGACTTCCCGACTGGGCGCTGGACGGCGGCCTCGACGCGCTCCTCGCCCGACTGAACAACCCGAAGACCCGCGAGGCGATCGCCGCAGAACTCCGCGCGAAGACCGGACACACCTTCCTTCCCGAAGGCACCGTCATCGCCGCGCTGCCGCCGGGCCGCTACTCCTCTTGGGTGGGAAGCACCGTCCAGGACATCGCCGCCGCCACCGGCCGCGACCCGGCCGAGGCATCCCTCGACGTGCTGCATGCCCACCAGGCTCAGGTCTGGATCATCAACCACGCGATGTCCGAGGCGGACGTGGAGACAGTGCTGCGCCATCCCCTGAGCGCAGTGGTCAGCGACGGCTGGGAACTGGACACGGCCACCGACGACCACCCCCACCCCCGTCACTTCGGCGCGTTCGCCAGGGTCCTGGCCCGCTACACCCGCGACCGCGAGGTCCTCACCTTCCAGGAGGCCGTCCGTAAGATGAGCGCACTGCCCGCGGCCCGCCTCGGCCTCACAGACCGGGGCACCCTGAGCGAAGGCATGGTCGCCGACCTCGCCGTCTTCGATGCCGAGACAGTCAGCGACACCGCCACATACGACGCACCGCTCTCCTACGCCGAGGGCACCCGCCACGTCCTCGTCAATGGCCGCCCCGTATTGCGCGACGGCGCCTTCACCACGCACCGTCCCGGCACGGTGCTCCGCAAGACGGCCGCGCGATCGCTCTCCCACTGACTGGGCGGCATGCTGCGCCCCAGCGGCGTCCGCCAGGAGGGTCCGCAGCGGCAGTACTCCGTCCCACCGGCTGCGTCCCCCCGGCCTGCTTCTGCGCGGTGCGGCCTGCTTCCTTGCCCGAGGGCCGCACCCGGAGCACACCGAAGCGCGAGGTCATTTTGCCCATGCTGCCCTGCCCTCAGGTGCCCTCCTCGAACACCGCGGCCTCAGCAACGAGGCTGCGCAGCGAGCGGGGCGTTTCACGGTATCGGGGGCAGGATCGGCGGTCCAAGGCCGTAGGAGGCGATCTTCTTCGCCCGCTCCACGACGGCCTCGGCGCCGTCGGCCGTACCGGAGATGGTGTTGTCCCCGGGGAGCGTCGCGGGGGAAGGACGAGTGCCGGGGGGGACAGTGAAGTGGTCCGCTCGCAGGCGGTCGCGGGCCGCGGCGTCCTCCACGAGCGCGCGCACCATGACCGAGCCGGAGGCGGGCGTGGCAGCGCACGGGATGCCGGCCTCGCCGAGCCCCCGGCGGGCCTGCCGCGCCTGTTCCACGGGCCCGCCGACGACGGCGACGAGCGGGATGGAGGTGCGGGCAGCGGCAAGCACGCCCGGCAAGTCCACGGCGGTGGGCTCCAACAGCCCGTACACGGCGGTGACGTCGACACCGCGATCCTCCGAGACCCGCTCGACGACGTCCACCAGTGCGGGCGAGGGACGACCGGTGTCGACGGGGTTGTTCAAGAACGTCAGGGCAGGCAGTAGCTCTCGCGGCTCCTTCACCGTCCGTTCGACCGGCGCCGGGACCGCCACGCCGTGGGAGCGCAGGCTGTCGGTGAGCAGCAGCCCGGGGCCGGCCTGCGCGGTGACCAGGCCGACGCCTGGGCGCGCGTTGCTGGGGAGGCGTACCCGGCTGAGCGTGGTGACGGCGTCCACGAGGTCGCGTTCGTCGTCCACGAGGACCGCGCCGGCCTGGCCCAGTGCCGCCCGCGTCACACGCCGGGAAGTGGCCAGAGCGCCGGTGTGCGAGCGGGCGAAGTCGCCGATGTCGCTGCGGCCGACGACCAGGGCCACGGCGGGGACCCGGTCGGTGAGACGGCGTACGGCCTCGGTCAGGCGGCGGCCTTCCGCGGCGGTCTCCACGTGCAGGGCGACGGCCCGTACGCCGTCGTCCGCCACAAGGTGGTCCAGTACGTCGGCCTGGGTGACGTCGATGCTGTTGCCGAGCCCCACTCCGAGTCGCAGGCCGAGGCCGGCTTCGGCCAGGGCGAAGGCGAGCACGTGGTTGACCCCGCCGCTGGCGGCCACGACCGCCACCGGGCCCGGCGCCAGCTCCGCGGCGCCCGGCACGAAACTGGCCGTGAGCTGCTGGTTGGGGGGCGAGGAAGCCGGACGTGTTCGGGCCCAGGACGCGGATTCTGGTGTCCCGCACCACCTCGGCCAACGCCTGTTGGTGCATCGCACCATCGCCACCGGCTTCGGCAAATCCGCCGGCGCAGACGAGGGCGGCGCGGGCCCCGGCGGCCGCTCGCCTCGCGCAGGGCGTTCGCGGTCACGACGGCCGGGATGCAGGAGATGACCAGGTCCGGTGGTGTGCCGTGGGCTTCGGTGGCCGCCGCGACGGTCGGGAAGTAGCCACGGTCGGGGTCCGGCCGGCGTCTACCTTCATCACCGGCCCGGGGAAGGACGCCAGGGAGGCGGTCATGGCCGCGTCGAGCTCGCCGGGCGTGGCCGAGGCGCCGAGCACGGCTACGGAACGGGGTGCGAACAGCGGCTCCAGATTCGTCACTTGGTGCCCCCGCTGGTGTCTCCGACGAGGTCTGCGCGACCGGACAGCAGGAGCGTGGTCGCGCCGTCGTCGTCGTATTCCACGATGACCGCAGCGGGCAGGCCGTGCGCGAGCCGGGCCTCCTCCGCGACCAGCACGCGGGTCAGCGGCGTACCGCCGCGTACGCCGACAAGCGGGGCGCCCGCCTGCGCGGTCTCCCGGACCTGGCCGAGGGCGAGCGGCAGGCCCTGTTCGGTGTCCGGGGCGTCGATCCAGACACCCGCGCAGGACGACTCGCCGCTGCAGGGGACCATGGGGATGTCGGTACCGTCGGACCCGGTCAGGTGGCTGTCGCCGACCGTGACGCGTCGTGAGGGAAGCCGGAACGGCCCGCCGCTGAAAGGCGACTCCAGGGGCCCGGCCCCATGATGTCGGCGCCACCATCCGTCGACGCGGTCCACCTACAGGGCGTCACGTACGGCGAGTTTGCCGCGCGGGATGCTGCGGGTGAGGAAGTGGAAGGCGAACTGCGTGGGGTCGTCGAACGAGCGGACGTAACGGCCGAAATGCTCCCACCACGACAGGCTGGGCCGAGCCGAGTTCTGGATCTTCTCGACCTTGGGGCGGCGGTGCTCCTCGTAGAGCCGGAGTGCTTCCGGCACGCCGTCCGGCGTCTCCTGCGGGGCCTCGGCCGGCGCGACCGCGTCCTCCATGGCCATCTTGGTGCCGGACCCGACGGAGAAGTGCGCGGTGTGCGCGGCGTCGCCCAGCAGCACCCACTTCCCGCTTGCCCATTCCGCCGACGCGTTCTCGTGCGCCGTGCACCCGGACCTCGATGTCGTCCCAGTGCCGGCCGTGCTTCTCCAGCGCCTCGCTGAGCACGGGGTCTGCGGCGTCGATGGCGCCGAGTGCGGCGTCGGAGAAGACCACTCCGAAGCCGAAGGTGCCGTCGGGGCGGTTGCGTTCGAGGACCACGACCTCAGCGTCGGGCCGGCTCGGCCGTCCGCCGCGAGCAATTCGGCGCGCAGGTCCTCGGGGCGGCGCCGGGCATCCTCCTCGATCTCCCGTGCACGCTGGTCGGCACTCGCGTACATGGAGGTCTCGACACCCGTGCGCGCCCAGTTCAGCAGGTTGACGAGCGCGTCGGCGTCGCGGGCGACATGGGCGACGAGGTGGGCCCGGCTCCAGCCCGGCAGGGCCGAGGGCCGGGCGAATCCCACGTCGGTCATCCAGTGCACGGCGGCCTCGAAGGCCGCCGTGCCCTTGGTCACCCACTCCAGCGTTTCAGTAAGCCTTCGGCCCCCATCGTCACAAGATCCTCGACAGAGCCGAATCGGCTGACCGTCGACAGGGCCGCGCTGTTCAGTGCTGCGGTCACGGTGGTGAGCCTGGTTTCGGAGGACGACGACTCGGCGGAGATCGCCATGCGGAACGCGCTGGCGCTGCGCTACAACACCGCGGTCCGCGCGCTGCGGCGCCCGGCATCCTGGCCGCGCGAGCGCGAGCAGGTCGCCCGCTGGGCCGGCAGCCTGCTCGCCGACGAGACGCTGACCGCCGTCGATGTGGAGACGACGGGGTTGGAGAACGCGTACGCGGTGCAGATCGCCGCCGTCGACCGCCACGGCGGCGTGATCTTCAACGAGTACGCGCAGCCGAACGCCGTCCTCGAGCCTGAGGCGATCGCGGTGCACGGCGTCATGCCGGAGCGGGTCGCGTCGGCCCCGACCTTCGCCGAGCTGCTGCCCGTGCTCACCGAGCTGTTCGACGGGCGGACGGTGGTGGCCTACTGGGCGGCGCCGCCGAAGGGGCGGTGGGGGACCGGCGCCGTACGCCCGCTGGCCCGGCCCGGCCGGCAAGGGGTGTGGGGGATCTCGCGGGCTGAACTGTAGGGCGCCTTGTCGCTCCGTTGTCGCTTGAACGGAGGAGCATGTGAAGCGGGTCAAAGGTGCTGACGCTTCTAATGGGTTTCGGTGTGGGGCCCACGGCGACCGCGGATTCTTCCGCACGACTTCCCTCAAGAAAGGCACGTCTCCATGCTCGGCAAGATTGCTCTCGAGGAGCACTACGAGTCGCCGGACTTCCCCGCCACGGGAAGCCACGACTTCACTGCCAAGGACTACTTCGCCGATGTCCAGCGTCGGCTGCGGGAGGTCGACCAGCGCGTTGAGGACATGGACCGCAATGGTATTGGCATCGACATCCTGTCGCTGACCCAGCCTGGTATCGAAGGCCTCACCGACACTCAGCAGGCCGTTGACCTGGCCCGCCGGATGAACGACCACGCCGCCGAGCAGCTCGTGGTCCGGCACCCCGAGCGGCTGCGCGCCTTCGCCGCCGTGCCACTGCAGGACCCGCAGCAGGCCGCCAACGAACTCGAGCGCGCAGTCCGGGACCTGGGCTTCGTCGGTGCCCTGATCAACGGCTATAGCAACATCGGGGACGAGAACACGGCCCAGTATCTTGACGAGCCCCAGGTCGAACCCTTCTGGGCGAAGGTCGAGGAGCTCAATGTTCCCGTCTACCTGCACCCGCGCATCCCGCTCCCCAACCAACAGCGCATCTACCAGGGGTACGAGGGTCTTCTCGGTTCCGCCTGGGGCTTCGGGGTCGAAACAGCCACCCACGCGGTGCGGCTCATCCTCAGCGGGCTCTTCGACCGCCACCCGAATGTGAACGTCATTCTCGGTCACCTCGGTGAAGCGCTGCCCTTCACCCTCCCCCGGCTCGAGCATAGGCTGCGCCATCAGCGCCGCGAGACCCACGGTGCGCACGAGAAGCCGCCGATGCACTACCTGCTCAACAACTTCTACCTCACCACCAGCGGGGTCTTCCGCACTCAGGCCCTGATCAACACCCTCACGGAGGTCGGCTCCAACCGCATCCTGTTCTCCGTCGACTACCCCTACGAGTCCATGGACGAGATCTCACCCTGGTTCGACACCTGCCCGATCAGCGACAACGACCGGGAGAAGATCGGCCGGACAAACTCCGAGAGGCTCTTCGGCCTCAACCAGGCAGCCGCCTGACGCGTGTGAACTTTTCCTTCGCTCGCGACGGGAGTTGCTGGAGGAGGGGCGGAACCGGATCTTCAACCGCGCGCGGGACCGTGGGACGGCCACTGGCACATGGTCGTCTATTCAGTCCCCGAGACCGAGCGGGCGCTGCGGGAGCAGCTACGCAAGAAGCTTGCCTGGTTCGGCTTCGGTCCCTTGTCCTCGGCTGCGTGGCTCAGCCCGCACAACCGCACCGGCGAGGTTCGTGCGGCCTTCGCGGATTATCCGGCCGTACGGCTCGACACCTTCCGGTCGCGTTCGGGGGGCTGGAGGCCGACCGCGACATCGCCAGCCGCGCCCGAGACCTGAAGGAGCTGGACCAGGACTGCGCCGAGCTGCTGGAGGTCTACCGGCCGCGACTCACCCGCTACCGGGCCGGCGAGTACATCGGCATATCGACGCTGGTGGAGCGCATGCGATTGGTCCATGACTATCGCCTCTTCCCCTTCCACGACCCCGACCTGCCCCCGGAGCTGCTGCCCGCCGGCTGGCACGGGCGCCGGCCCACGAGATCTTCCTCGACGCGTCCGGATCCCGCCATGGCCCCGTCTTCGTGCCTGTCGTCCTCCTGAGGCTCGGCGGGACAACGGCGGAGGCGTTCGCGGCTGTCGTCGTCCCCCTCACGCCCCTCGCGTGGCAGGTCGGTACCACACAGTGGACCGTCGCCGACTGGAGTTCCTGGAGCAGCCTGTCGGCTTCCTCTGTGAAGGTGACCCGCCCTTTGCGTGCACAGGACGTGTCCGGCCCGTATCGCCGCGGCCTGTTCATCTTCGGCCAAGCTGCCAGCTGGGAAGCGCGCCTGACTCCGCGAGATGCCCCGCCCGGTGGGCCGACGGGCGATCTTCGGGCGGCGCATGGGCCGCCCGGCCCGCAGCCGCTGGGTGAGGCTGCGGCCGATCGCCTGACGCCGGTCACATGCCGTGGTGATCGCTGCTGCGGGGTGGGACGGACGCCGCCGCTCTGGTACAGGAACCGGCGGACGTGCTGCATCGGCGCCCCGAGCGCCCGCCCGATCAAGCTGAACGACTGCCCCTCGCGCCAGCGTCTCCAGATCTCATCCTGCTGAGCTGGCGAAAACCCGTAGTCACGCACCTGTGCCTCCACGACCACATGATCATCCGTGGGTGGTGCGTTGATCACTCGAGGGTGCCAAGGTTTGACGACACCCACGTGAAGGCCGCCGAGAAGGCCAGAAGAACCGGACAACAGGGATGGTCCGGTGGGGGCCCGCGGTTTCTCAGAACTACTCATTTCTGCGTGCGCGCAGGGCAGCCCAGTGGCGCATGCGGTCGGCGATCTGGGCTTCGTAGCCGTTGCGGGTGGGCCGGTAGTAGGTCTCGCGGTCCATGCCGCTGGGGAAGTAGTCGGCGCCGGAGAAGCCGTCGGCGGTGTCGGGGTCGTACTGGTAGTCCTTGCCGTAGCCGAGGTCCTTCATCAGCCGGGTCGGGGCGTTGAGGATGTGGGCGGGCGGCATGAGGGAGCCGGTGCGGCGGGAGGCTCGGTGTGCGGCGTTGAAGCCGCGGTAGACGGCGATGGATTTGGGGGCGGTGGCGAGGTAGACGACGGCCTGGGCGATCGCCAGCTCGCCTTCGGGGGAGCCGAGCCGCTCGTAGACGTCCCAGGCGGCAAGGGCCTGCTGGACGGCGTGCGGGTCGGCGATGCCGATGTCCTCGCTTGCGAAGCGGACCAGGCGGCGGGCCACGAACAGCGGGTCCTCGCCGCCGTCGAGCATGCGGGCGAGCCAGTACAGGGCCGCGTCCGGGTCGGAGCCGCGCATCGACTTGTGGAGCGCGGAGATCAGGTTGTAGTGGCTTTCCTGTGCCTTGTCGTACAGCGGGGCGCGCTGCTGGATGTGGTGGGCGAGCGCGGCGGGGTCCAGGGTGGTCCCGGGGTCGGGGAGTGCCTGGAGCTGTTCGGCCATGTTGAGGAGGTAGCGGCCGTCGCCGTCGGTCATGGCGATCAGGGCACGGCGGGCGTCGTCGTCGAGGGGGAGCCGGTGGCCGGTGAGGTGTTCGGCGCGGTCGAGGAGGGTGGACAGGGCGGTTTCGTCGAGGCGTTTGAGGACGAGGACCTGGGTGCGGGAGAGGAGGGCGCCGTTGAGTTCGAAGCTCGGGTTCTCCGTGGTGGCGCCGATCAGGGTGATCGTGCCGTCCTCGACGTAGGGGAGGAAGCTGTCCTGCTGGGCGCGGTTGAAGCGGTGGATCTCGTCGACGAACAGCAGGGTGCCCTGGCCGATGCCGCGTCGGCGTTGCGCGGTGGCGAAGACCTTGCGCAGGTCGGCCACGCCGGAGAAGGTGGCCGGCACCGGTTCGAAGGCCAGGTTGCCGGCGTGGGCGAGGAGCCGGGCGATGGTCGTCTTCCCGACGCCGGGCGGCCCCCACAGGATGGCGGAGCTGAGGCGCTGCTGGGCCACCATGCGGCCCAGCGGGGCGTCCGGGGCCAGGAGGTGGTCCTGTCCGACGACCTCGTCCAGCCGGGTGGGGCGCAGGCGGTCGGCGAGGGGCCGTGCGGGCTCCTGGTCGAAGAGCGGCAGGGTCGGTTCCATGGGTCTCTCGGTCGGTGGCGAGCGCAGCGAGCTTCGTACGGGGCGCTGGCAGGCGTCGGCTCAGCCGCTGGTGGGCGCGCTGGGGGTGCTCATCGGGGGCCGGGGCGATCGCGTCGTGGCAACCGCTCGACGACCAGGTCGTAGGAGTCCTCGACCGCCTCGGTGATCAGCCGTTTGGTGATGCCGGGCCCCGGCCCGAGCGTGATCCAGTGGCGTTTGTCGAGGTAGCGGCCCGGTGTGATCGAGGCGTGGGCGTGCACGTGGGCGCGGGCGCGTTCGCGTTCGCACTTGACCGTGATGATCTGCTCGTCCGGGTCGTCGGTGACGATGAGGAACACCTTGCCCGCGACCTTGTACACGTCGAGCTGGGGGGTGAAGGGGCGTCCGTGGCTGACGTCGGGCAGGGCGAGGGCCGCCTTGCGGGCGGTGTCCTGGAGCCGGTCGCCGGCCGCGCTCACCGGGATGCCCGCGTGCCGCCGGCGTAGGTGTGCGGGTCGACGGGCTGCCTGGCCTTGGGCAGGTGGGCGACGACGAGCCGGTAGGACTCGGTGACGAGCTCCCGGACGAGGGACTCGTCCACGCCGTCCCCGTCCTCCAGGGTGATCCAGTGCTTCTTGTTCATGTGGTAGCCGGGGGTGATGTGGCTGTTGTGTTCCCGCAGGGCGAGGGCCTCGCCGGGGTCCGCCTTGAGGATCACGACGGGACGCCCGGGGACCTCGGTCATCAGCATGAACACCTTGCCGCGCACCTTGAAGACCTCCCAGTCGTCCCCGAAGGGATGCCCCAGCTCGGCTCCGGGAAGCTCCTGCGCGCAGTCGGCGGCGGTCTGGTGCACAGTCATGGGGTGTTGTCCTCCGTGAAGTGGTGGCGGGCTGCGGCGCTGAAGACCGCAGAGTGCGCGCTGAGTGCGCGTCCCGCGGTTGCGGCGGCACAGTCCATCCTTGCCCGGAAACCGCCGAAAGCGGGCGGTAGGCTGCGGACACATGATGGTCGACAAGCGACATCCAGGCTCGAATGGCCAGGCCGGACCGGCCGAGGTCCCCTTGTACGGCTTCCAGCCCCCGGTCGGCACGCCCTTCGGGCTGGAGGTGAGCACCGTGGAGGACTTCTTCGCCCAGCACGACGACTGGCCGTGGAACCCGCCCCGCCCGGGCCGCGCCACCTTCCACTACCTCATCGCGGTCACCGAGGGCGAGCTGCTCCACGACGTCGACCACCTCACGCGGACCGTCGCCCCCGGCCAGTGGCTGTGGGTGCGGCCCGGGCACACGCAGTGCTGGCATCCGCCCGGCACCGCCCGCGGCCCGTTCATCCTGTTCGAACCGGACGTCCTGACACCCGGCACCGCCCGCCTGCTGGCCCCGCTCACCTCGCACGAGGCCCCCGCCGTGCTGAGCCCGCACACCGACGACGTCACCTGGCTTGAGCAGACGGCGCTCCAGCTCCTCGACGAACACCGGGCGCTCGGACGCCGCCCTCTCGATGTCCACCATGCCCTGCGGCGCAGCCTGCTCGAGTCGCTGCTGCTGCGCCTGGCCAACGCCCCCGGCATCACCGCCACGGGCGCGGCGTCGGCCGGCACGGGCCGTGGTGGCACCTACGGCCGGTTCGCGGACGCCCTGGAGCTGCACTTCCGTGAACGGCATCGGGCGGCGGACTATGCCGAGCTGCTCGGCTGCTCGGTCCGCACCCTCAGCCGCGCCGCCCGGGACGCCACCGGCAAAGGGGTGCGTGACCTCATCGACGAGCGGCGCCTGCTCGAAGCGAGGCGCCTGCTGGGAGGCGCCCGGTGGGACGCCCGGAGTGTGGCCGCTCATCTCGGTTTCTCCGATACCGCGAACTTCGGCCGCTTCTTCCGCGACCGCACCGGCCTGACTCCGGGCGCGTTCGCGGCCGGGGAAGACACGACCGGTCCGTGAGCGGAGCGCGGCGCCCCGTATGCTCGCCGCTCAGTCGTTCAGGACGACGACGTGCTTGCCCGGGATGGTGGCGGACTCGACGTCGGCCTGGGCGTCACGGACCTGTTCCAGGCCGTGGTAGACCTTCGCGACCGGGGCCGTGAGGCGCCCGTCGGCCAGGGCCTGGAGCTGGCGGGCGAAGACATCGGACGGCAGGTCGGTGGCCTGGCCCCCGTAGCTGGTCAGCCGCACCCCGCCGGGGATCATGAACGGGGTGAAGTCCGGGAGGGACCACCCGCCCGCCAGGGCACCGGTGAAGCAGACGGTACCGTGCACCCGCACACATCCGAAGGTGTCCGGCAAGACGGTGCAGCCCACCAGCTCCAGCGCCGCGTCGACGCCCTGCGGCACAAGGGCCCGGATCTTCTCGGCGAGGTGCCCGTCGTCCACGACCGGGTGGTCGACACCTATCGCCCGGAGTTCCTCGGCGCGGTCGGCGTGCCGCGTGGTGGAGATGACGGTGGCGCCGATCTCCTTGGCCATCGTCGCCGCGCTCAGACCCACCGTGGAGGTGCCGCCGCGGATCAGCAGCGTCTGCCCTGCCTTCAGTTCCAGGCCGCGGGTCAGTGAGCCGTACGCGGTCTGGAACATCTCCGGCAGGGCGCCGACCACGTCCCACGGCAGGCTGGTCCCGAACGGGATGACCTGGCCGGCGGGGACGGTCACGTACTGGGCGTAGGCGCCGTCGTAGGTGCGGCCCATGCCGCCCATCATGGTTGCGACCTGCTGTCCCGGGTGCAGCCCGCTGTCCTCGTCGGCCTCGTCGACCACGCCGACGCCCTCGATGCCGGGGATGCGCGGATAGGTGACCTCCGCGTCCGACTCTCCCTTGCGGGTGGTGACCTCGGACTCGTTGACGCCGAACGCCTTCACCTCGATCCGCACCCAGCCGGGCTTGCGGACGGGCACCGGCACGTCCTTGATCTCCAGGACGTCGAGGTCGCCCGGGTGGGTGACGACGACGGCCCGCATCGTCGCCGGTGCGGCGCCGTCGGCTGTTGTGGGGTGGCTCATGCCAAGCTCCTTGTCGTGTGCGTTCGCCCCCGGGTGCGGTCGTGGAGCCGGGTGAGGTCGTGGAGCCGGGTGGGGTTCCTGGCGCGGGCACCCGGCTGATCACGTCGGCCCTGACCGTTGTCCGTTGGCTGTCAGGGGCGGTCGATGCCCTCGAACAGGCCGAGGGCCGCCTGGTAGTGCGCGGTGGCCTCGAAAGGCATGGTGCCGACGCTGCCCGAGGTGGGCCGGTCGACGACGGCGGGCCACAGGCGATTGTGCTCGCCGGTGGCGAAGTCGAGCACGATGTCGCGGATACGGGTGTCGCGCTCTGCCTGTTCGGCGCTGCGGCCCGGCTGCTCCTGGCCGACCAGGGCGTACATCTCACTGCCGTGCACGGCGGGCACACCCTCGGCCGCCCCGACCACCAGGAGATGGGCGTTGCCGCCCGCGGCGGCGTGGGCCAGGGTGCCGCGCGCGGCGGGGAGCCCGTAGACGTAGTCCGCCAGGAGCGCGGCGCGGACCTCGGCCGGGGTGCGGCCGCCCTGGTCGTAGGCGTCGACGATCTGCCGGGCGCGGGAGCGGGGAAGGCGCCACGCCGCGACTTGATCGACGATGCCCTCGATGGTGTGCGGGTCGAACCGGTCGAGGTCCCTCGCCACCCACCAGCCCATGTCGTCACTGGCCATGCTCAGCAGGATGTCGACGTCCCGGTGTGTGCCCGAGGCCAGGACGTCCATGGGGTGGGCGCGCAGCACCGCACCGGGCTGTCCGGCGTCCAGGACGACACCGATGGCCTTGGAGTCCATCCCGGCGCGGACGCCGAGGTCCGTCGGGGTGACCTTGTGCAGGGCAGCAACCATGGCGGCCGTGTCCAGGTCGAGCAGCTTCTCCGGGTTGTCCGCGACGCCGAGTTCAGTGACGAACCGGTGCGCGACCTCCTCGGCCCACCACGCCGGCTGGACACGCGCGGCACCGCCGGAGAACCCGGCCAGACGCCGGTACAGACCGTTGGCGGAGGGGGCGCCGAGCAGCCCGAAGGCGGAAAAGCCGCCGGCGCTGTGGCCGTAGACGGTGACGTTGTCGGGATCGCCGCCGAAGTAGGCGATGTTCTGCTTGATCCAGGTCAGGGCGCAGATCACGTCCTGCAGGCAGAGGTTGCTGGCCTCGGCGAGAGCGCCGCCGTACTGCGACAGCGAGACCGCGCCCAGGGCGCCGAGCCGGTAGTTGATCGACACGCCCACCACGCGCCCGGTCGCGGCGAGACCGGAGGCGTTCGAGGTGATCTGCGTGTTGGCG
Organism: Streptomyces sp. 5-10; assembly: GCF_014712245.1. NCBI lineage: Bacteria > Bacillati > Actinomycetota > Actinomycetes > Kitasatosporales > Streptomycetaceae > Streptomyces > Streptomyces sp. 5-10. The sequence continues at coordinate 89,136 of NZ_JACVYG010000033.1, read as the reverse complement.
CCGTACTCGAATCCGCCACCGTGGATGTACACGGCCACCGGGAGCGCCTTCCCGGCGGGCTCCTCGGGAGCCCACACGTTCAGGTTCAGGCAGTCCTCGCCCATTCCGCTGTCCGCCTCCAGCCAGTCGCCGCTGTCCGGCTGGACGGAGACGATGCCCTTGCGGTCACAGGGGCGGTCCGGATCGAAGTCCACGAGCAGCGGACGGCGGAACCGCTCGGCGGTGGCGTACGGAATCCCCCACCAGGAGCGCACCCCTGGTGCCGTCGGGGCCTTAGGTGCGGTGGCGGTCATGACATGTCCTTCCGGTGCGGTTCGGGTGTCTTCCATCGTTCTCCGGGGTCCGGCGAATCGTCCGGCAAGCAGCGGTCACCCGGTGGTCACCAGAGGACACTTCTCTGCGCTTGCTCTTCTCGTAGCGCGGACCGCCGGGGTCAGGCTGCGGTCCTGCCGTCAGCAGGCCGGTGGGCCGTGGCCTGGGAGAGACCCCTCCGAGCCTGCGGGCGCTTGTGCGCGAGGACGTCGACCAGGCCGTCCTGAGGCAGGACAAGCCCCGGCGTACCGGTTCCACCCACCTTCATGACTTCGGCCTGCAGTTCTTCGGTCCCGAGTACCTGACGTCGTGGACTGTCGGAAACTTCGACTTCCCGGGGCTGCCCGAAGGGCTGACAGTGAAGGAAGTGGTCAGCCTGCTGGGGCCCTTGGTCCGCTCTCCGCTGCACGCGAGGAGCGGGGTCGTGCCGTGTGAACTGTCCGGTCTCGCAAAGGGACGGTTCGGCACAGTGATCTATGCGTCATCGATGGCAGAGTTCCATCGCCTGGTCCGCCAGGTCCACGAGAAAATCCAGCAAGGTTGAGGTTAGAGCAAATGATCTCAGACGACAGCGCCGTTCACAGCAGGCGCTGGCTGATCCTGGCAACGGTCGCAGGGTGCTTTCTCCCGGTGGCAGCGGACGCGACAATCCTCAATGTCGCCGTGCCGTCGCTGACGGAGGCACTGGGAGCCTCGGCCCGGGAACTGCTGTGGATCGTGGACATCTATCGCCGGGCGCGCCGCCCTGGCAGTCGGCGCGTCTATGATCATCCCCGCCACCCTGGCCATCATCCGGCAGGTCTTCCACGACCCCCGTGAACGGGCCTTCGCCATCGGTGTCTGGAGCGCGATCGCCGCGAGCGGAGCCGCCGTGGGGCCGGTGGCCGGCGGCCTGATCCTCGCGCACTACTGGTGGGGCGCCGTCTTCCTGATCAACATCCCCCTTGTCGCGGCCGCGCTCTTCCTCGTGTTCTCACTGCTCACCAACCAAGTGCCCGAGGACAAGGACCCCTGGGAAGCCACTTCCCCCGTTCTTGCGGTAGTGGGGACCGTCGGCATCGTGTACGCGGTGAAATCGGCCGCGCACCAGGGCTCGGCGCCCATCGAGACATGGGTGCCCGGAGTGATCGGACTCGTCGCGGCTACACTCTTCCTGCGACGCCAACTCCACTGCGAACAGCCCATGCTTGACCTCGCCCTCTTCCGCGAGCAGCACTTCCGCATCGGTGTGATGGCGGCGACCTTCCCGGTCTTCGTGCTCGTCGGCTTCGAACTCCAACTGGCCCAGCATCTGCAGTTCGTGATCGGTAAGTCCCCCTGGGAAGCGGGCATCTTCCTGCTCCCCATGCCGATCGCCGCGTTCGCCGCCGCACCTTTGGCCGGACTTCTCTCCTCCCGGTACGGAGTGTCGGTCATTATCCCCGCCGGACTCGGGCTGGCAGCCCTCGGATACGTCGGCATCGCCATATCGGCCGACAGCAGCGCCTCACTCACTCTCATCGGTTGTCTGATCCTGATCGGCGCAGGCCACGGAGGAGTCCAGGCCGTGGCTTCTGATGCCATCATGACCGGCGCCCCGCCGAACCGGGCCGGAGCGGCGGCCTCGATCGAATCGGTGTCGTACGAAGTGGGAGCCGGGCTCGGCATCGCCCTGCTGGGCAGCCTCATGGCCGCTGTGTACAGCCACACCTTCGCCCTGCCACCCACTACTGAGGCAGCCGTCCCGGACAAGGCGTCGGACTCCATCGGGGAGGCTGTTTCCCTCGCCCACAAGATCCAGACCGATGTGGGTCAGGCCATCACCGTCGCCGCCAAGGAGGCATTTATTCACGCCTACCGTGTCACAGCGATTAGCGCCGCGGTCATCGTCGCCGTCACCGCGGTGATAATCGCCCTCATCCTCAAGCGGAGCGCCCCTGGCCATGGAGAAGAAGAACAGGTCAGCCACCGATCTGACCCCATGCCTGATAGCCGTCGCTGACCCGCGTCAGTGCCGCATTTTCACCCGAAAAGAAGCGTTCTGGCGGCCACTCACGGCTATCGAGCACGGCCCCGTCCTCGCTCTCGAACGACGTCATCGGCACCAAGGTGCCAGCTCTGGCGAACCGCGAAGCCGTCCGCGACCGTATCGACGTCCACACCGCCTCCCGCCACCACACCACAGCCGCCCTCGAAACACTTGGCCGCCGCCACGCCCGGACGAGTCCTGCCTCGAAGACCTCCAAGCCCGCCTGGCCGGCGCTGAGTGGTACGAGGACGAGGAATTCACCGTCTACGGCCTCGCTGCTCGAGCAAGGCGACATTGACGAACTCCGGCAGGGCACGCGGACCGTCTCCACCGCGAGTTCAAATCGCGTGTCCTGGTCATGCAACCGCTGGCGGCCGCCCTCCAGCGAGAACGATGCCAGCCGCCACTCGGACGCCCGCACCTTCTTGGCAATCGACCCGGCCCGCATCCAGCTGTTGCGCGGTGACGCCGTAGGCCCACAGGCGATCTTTCAGGCGCTGCATCTCCCGGCCCTCGAAACCGTTCGCCCGCGCGCGGGCCACCTGCTCCGCGTCCTCTGCCACCCGGCGAGCGGACGCCAGCACCGGGTCCTCGTCCTCCAGCATCCCGGTAGTGGGGCCCCGTAAAGCCTTCAGGGCCCGGAGCGTGTCGCGAGTAGTCACACTGATCCCTTCAACCATCTTCTATGTCTCTCTCGAGGCTTGTATGGAGCGAGGAAGGGAAAACTCGCGCGACATTTCAAAGCAAACTTCGGCGCACCGATCCCGGAGCAATCCGACGTGCACGCTGAGCCAGGGAAACGGCAGGATCAATCGCTGTAGATCCCCAAGTCATAGCCGCACTCATCCCCACTCCGGTCGCCGTCCTCGCTGCTGTGACCGCCTACGCCGCGGGCAAGGCTCAAGGCCGCGGCACTGTAGACGCCGTACGCCGCCAGCATCAACGCGACGCCTACGCCGCCCTGCACGCCGCTACCAGCAAATACCTGAGGGACACTTCCCTTGCTTCCAGATCCCGCACCGCACGCCTGGAAGGGCCATCACCGCAGGATGAGTCCACGCGCGAGCGTCCTCGCTGCCGAACTCAGCCGGTTCACCGAGGTCGCCCGCGCACATCTCAACGGGCACCCGCCACCGCCCATTAGGCGGTGGGCAGCCCACATAGGTATCCGGCGCCGGAGTCGGTCCCGTTGAGATGTCCATGAACCGATCGGTTCCCGAACACCGGCAGTCGGCTCTCCTTGACCGCACTGGGGGTGTTCGGGAACGGTCCAACAACGGTGGGTCAGCGGCTGGACCGTGGAGACCTCAGGTCCTCATTGGCGGTTGCGTATGCCGATCTGTACGCCGCCGATAGCCGTGACGGCCGTGCCGATGCTGCCGACGGCCGCTGCAGCCTCCGTGTTGTGTGTCAGGGACAGGATGACCACGGCGACGATGGAGACGAGGCCGGCCAGGATGGTCAGCCACCCGAGGGAGGCGGAGCTGGGATCCCGGGTCGCGCTTGGGGTACGGTCGACGGACGTCACTCGGTCAGTTCTTCTCACGGCAGGACGGCCCACCTCGACGTAACGAGAGGGAGACCTCCGCGCGGCCAGCCGTAGGAAGCAGGGACCGCGAAGAGGTCTCCCTTCGTCATGCCGAAGGGGTTTCGGTGAGGAGCAACCCTACTCAGCCACGTCGACAACCGGCGGGCACGCCAAAGTGCGGTCGGGTATCCGGACGGCCAGTTGTCCACAGCGGGGGAATGAAATTTCGGCGGTCAGCTAACGTGTGGGTTGACCTCTTGCCTGCATGTCGCCTGCTGGAATTTCAGCAGGTCAAGGCGCATGGCCTGCGTGCGAAACCGGCTGAGCCGATGACGAGGAGGGGCACCAGCAGCGTGATTGAAGCCACGAGGTGTGTCGGCCTTGGGCTCGAAGGCTGGTCGACGTCGATCTGGTCGAGGTGCTTGTTGGATGAGGCTCCGTCTCCTTCGCTTGTGTTCTCGCGGCCTCGAAGTCGAGGAACGCGAACATGAGGAAGATGTTCCTCAGCGCGGCACGACGCGGTCCCAGAACATCCGCCCGATCTCGTCTTGCGCGTCTTGGTGAAGACCTCGATCTGGTCGTCGAGCTCGTCGCCGACGTACAGCATGCTCCGGCGTTTGGGGATGATCAGCTGGCCGCGGTCACGTTCCGCAGTTGGGTCCGCGTCGGGTGTCGTCAAACGATGGCGGGCTCAAGGGGTCAGCGCATCACCGCTGTTCAGGAGGCCGACGTAGGCCTCTGCCGGAGTGCGGTACCCATGGGTCTTGCGTGGGCGGTGGTTGAGTTCGTGGGCGATGGCGTTCAGGTCGGTCTGGCTGAACGTGCGGAGGTCCGCGCCTTTGGGTGCCTCTGTGTTTGTCAAGGTGTCTGGTGCGGTGGCGTAGGCTCGGTTTCGGCGGGTCCGGGAAGTGACTTGTCCGAAGAGTCGGCCGTCGGGGTTGGGCCGACCGCGCTGGATGCTGCAGTCGCCCCCGGTTGTCCTCCTGGGCCCGTCGTTCGGGTGTGGCGGCGTCCGTCGCCGACCATCGTGCGCCAGACGTGATCAGCCAGGCGGCGCTTCAGGCAGCGCTGTGCTTCCCTGGGTGTCTTGCCTTCTGCGATTTTGGCCTGGAAGTAGGTATGACCCCGGGTGCCGGGCATGCGGATCTGCGTGATGGCCACGGTGTGGAGTGCCGTGTTGAGCTGGCGGTCGCCGCGCCTGGACAGGCGGTGGCGTGTGCGGCCGGCGCTGGCTATTTCGATGGGGGCGGTGCCGGCGTACTGTGCGAAGGCGCTGGCAGTTGGGAAGCGGGTGGGGTTTCCGGTCCGGCTCAGGAGGCGGGCAGCGGTTATCGCTGCGATGCCCGGAGTGTCGGTGAGTCGGCTTCCGGACTCTGCGACCAGTGCGGCCATGGCTTTGGCGTTGTCTTTCAGCTTCACGTCCCATGCGCGGACCTCCGTGATCAGGTCGGCGGCGAGGGCGTGGCGGGTGGTTTCGGCGGGGCCGACGGGGACGACCGTCTCCAGCAGCTGCCCCCGGCGGCGTCCTCGCGTACTGGGACGACACCCTCGCCGCGGCCGCGCTCGAGCTCACCGGCCACGCCCGGGCAGTCGCGATTTATATCACGGGGCCGTCCACATCCAAGGGCTCACTCGGCGGCATGGTGGGAAACCGCGGGAAGGGACCTCTCAAGCGGCTCGCGGGTCAGGCCGGGCTGTGCCCGGCGGGGCGTCGTAAACCAGGCTGTACCGCCAGAACAGGCGACGCCGGATCCGGGCGCCGGGCAGCTCCTGCGCGGCCGCAGCCCGGATGTCCCCCATGGTCTCCTGCGGAGCGGTGGTGGGTGCCGTCATGTGCAAGGGGAGTGCGGCGGCGCGGGCCGGATGCTTGATCAGTCCCATGACCGGATTCAAGAGCGCGGCCAGCAGGGATATGAGCAGATCGACGCGCCCTGCCTCCCGATAGCAGCCGACGACCACAAGACGCCCGCCCGGAGCGAGACAGCCGCGAAGTTCCCGCAGGGTGGGCACCAGCGGCAGATGGTGCAGGACGGCGACCAGGGTGATGGCGTCGAAGCGCCGGTGCGGGTCGCGCCCAGTGAAGTCGGCTTCCACGATGGTGACCGCCGGGTCGTCGGCGAAGCGCTTCGCTGCGGCGCGGGCCATCCCGGGGTCGGGTTCAAGCCCGGTGACGGTGACTGCCCGACGACGCAGAAGCGCCGCAAGATTCCCCGCACCACACCCGATGTCGAGGACGTGGTGGGCCTTGGACGCGGCCACCCGGCCGGCGATCCAGGGGCCGTAATGGTCGTTGTGGCTCCATGGGTGCCGCTGATTGAAACGGTGGAGGTAGGTAAGTAACGCCATGGGGTCACGGTAGACAGGAACGGCGCCTCACCGGGCGCCCCGGCGCCGACGTGCGGGCGACCCTCCTGCGGCAACAGCACACTCAAGGGTCCCTTTGCAATCCCCGGATGACATCACAGCGGAAGTCCCCTGTCCGGACTGTCGTAACAGATCCACGCTACCCCTGCCACGCAGGGTGATGCTGGGTCAGCGAGATGATCAGCCAGCCCCGAGCAGGCTCGGCCTGGGCGGACCTCGTCACGCTCGGAGTGCGGATCAGGTCTCGGAGACGTCGCTGTTCGTGCGCCGGTCCAGGCGGCGGATCAGCAGTTCGGCCCGGATCAGCGGCCGACGGCGCTTCACCTCGCTGGCGCTGGACGTGGCCGACGAGGTGGTACGCCGGGTCCACGCGCGCGCTGCCGCCACATCTCGTGGCCCCGCCGCGGGCAACGGCACCGACGACGACATCGGCGCGTTCGGCGGCTGGAGGGGACCGCTGTACTTCCTGGCTCACCTCGACCGGCTGCACGGCGGAACCCCGCATCTGGCCGCGGTGCGCGAGCCGGTGCTGACCGCCGCGGAACGGGCCCTGGGCGGCACGAAGGAGTTCGACGTCGTGGGCGGCTCGGCGGGCTGCGCCCTGGTGCTGCTCGCCCTGGTCGACGCCGGGCTCGACGGAGGCGGACGGGCGGCGGCCCTCGCCCGCCGCGCCGCCCGGCACCTGGTCACCGGCGCCGTGCCCAGCGGCACCGGCCGGGGCCTGGCGTGGCCGCACCACCGGATCGACAGCGCCCGCCCGCTCACCGGTTTCGCCCATGGCACGGCGGGGATCGTGACCGCCCTGGCCCGGCTGGCCTCCGTGGCCCCCGACGAGGGCTGCGCCGATGCGGTGGCCGGCGGGCTGGCGTATGACACCGAGGTGTTCGACGCCGCGGAGGGCAACTGGCCCGACTTCCGCGGCGAGGCCCCCTCGCCGTTCCGGTCGCTGTGGTGTCACGGGGCCGCGGGCATCGGCATGTCCCGGCTCGACCTGATCGGCAGGCCCGATACGGACGGCCGGGAGGAGGAGCTGGCCGCCGACGCCATGGTGGCGCTGCGTCCCGACGCCCCCGGCCACGAGGCGGACACCGAAGCCCACCGGCTCACCAGCCGGGGCAGCGACAGCATGTGCCACGGCGACCTCGGTAACCTCGAACTCGTCCTGCTCGCCGAGCGAACCGGACGGAACCGGCCCGGCCGTCTGATGCGCTCGCTCGGGGAGAAGCTCGACGCCGCCGTGGCGGGGGACTGGGTGTGCGGCTCGCCGACCAGGAGCGAGACCCCTGGCCTGATGACCGGCTTGGCGGGCGTGGGACACCAGCTGCTGCGGTTCGCCCACCCCGATCAGGTGCCCTCGATCCTGCTGCTGCATCCGCCGTTGCCGGAGCACACCTGAGCGGTGGGCGCCCACGAGGTGGCGTCCGGGTGCCGCGCGCCCGGGCGCCGTACCCCCGCTCAGCCCGACTGTCCCGCCTCCTCCGCCTCCGGCTCGGGAGCCGCGGACCGGGCGGCGCGGCCCGGCAGGGCGCAGAGCGCCACGGCGGCACCGGCCAGGGCGGCGGCCACGCCGATGGTCATGGTGAGGGACTGGGCGTCGGTGAAGGCCGAGCGGGCCGACTCGGCCAGGGCGCTTCCGCCCGCGTGGTCCTTCGCGTACGCCAGCGTCGCCCCCAGCGAGGACACCGCATGATCGGGCATGCCGTCCGGCAGGTCGCCCCGGTACGCGGTGGCGAGCAGACTGCCCAGACCGGCCACCCCCAGCGCGATGCCGAGCTGCTGATGGGTGTCGTTGAGCGCGGAGCCCATCCCGGCCCGCTCCGGCGGCACCGCGCCGAGCACGGTGCTGGTGGCCGCCGGCCCCGCGATGCCGGAGCCCACGCCGGCCAGCGCCAGCCCGGCGGACACCGCCACGTAGCCGCTGCCCTCGGACAGCGAGGCCAGCACCGCGAAACCGGCCGCGGTGACGGCGAAGCCCGCCACGATACAGGCCCGCGGCCCGAACCTGGCCGGTGCCCGGCCGCCCACCGTGGAGCCTGCGACGACCCCCGCCGCCAGCGGGATGGCCGCGAGCCCGGTCTCGAACGCGCTGTAGCCCAGCACCAGCTGCAGATACTGGCTCAGGATGAAGAGGGTGCTGCCGGTGGCGACCGTCATCACCGCCACCGCGAAGCTCGCCCCGGAGAACCTCCGGTCCCGGTACAGCCGCAGATCGACCATCGGCACCGCGGAGCGGGTCTGCCGTACGCCGAAGGCGACGAGCGCCACCACCGCCACCAGCGCCCCGCCCAGCACCGCGGGGGAGGTGTACCCGTACGCCGGGGCCTCGATCAGCGCCCACACCAGGCCGGTCATCCCCGCCGTCACCAGGATGGTGCCGAGCAGATCCAGTCCCCGGCCGTCCCCGGTCCGCGTCTCGGGCACCAGCCGGACGATGCCCACCAAGGCCACCGTCACCACGGGGATGTTGATCAGGAACACCCCGGCCCAGCTCCACACGTCGACCAGCGCCCCACCCAGCAACGGCCCGGCGGCCATGCCCACGGACGCGACCGCGCTCCACACCGCGAAGGCCCGCGGGCGCTCCCGCTCGGGGAACACCGCGACGAGCACCGCGAGCGTCGCGGGCATCACCAGCGCCGCGCCCACGCCCATCAGGGCCCGCATCGCGATCAGCCACTCCACAGATAGGGCCGCCGCGGCCAGCGCCGACGCCACGCCGAACACCAGCAGCCCCGCCACCACGGTGCGCCGCCTGCCGTACCGGTCGGAGACCACCCCCGCGGTGATGAGAAGCCCGGCGAAGACCACGACATAGGCGTCGATCACCGCCTGGAGCTGGCCCGTCGACGCCTCGAAGGCGTCGCCGATGGCGGGCACCGCGACGTGCAGCACCGTGTTGTCGATGACGATCACGAGGAGTGCGGCACACAGCGCCACCAGGATCGCCCACCGTCGCGGATGACCTTCTTCGTCGCTCATGGCCCTCCCTCGTTGCTTGTTCTCAAACACTGTAGGAATATCCACCACTGTAGGAGTCGCGGACGGGAAACGGCAACGAGGTAGGCTGCGGCCTCGTGAGCGCGAAGCCGAACGGGAACAAGGGAAAGAAGACGCTGGAGAACGCGCCGGGAGCGGTGTGGTTCCGCGCGGAGAAGACCTCCCGCCCACGGCCTCATCTGTCACACGAGCGGATCATCGCCACCGCTGTTGAGCTGCTGGACCGCGACGGCGTGCAGAAACTGAGCATGCGCCGCCTCGCGGAGCGGCTCGGTGCCCATGCGACCAGCCTCTATTGGCACGTGGCCACCAAGGACGACGTCCTCGATCTGGCCCTCGACGCGGTGTTCGCCGAACTGGACCTGCCCGACGAGCACAGCGCCTCCTGGCAGGATGACATCGAGGCGTTCATGACCGGGCTGCGGTCCGTCCTGCTCCGCCACCCCTGGGCCGCGGCCCTGGCCAACTCCCGCCCCCTCATGGGCCCGCACGCCCTGCGGTCCTCGGAGTTCGCCTACACCGCGCTCACCACCGGCGGCTTCGACGGGGTGCACCTGTCGTCCGCTGCGGCCACCCTCACCCACTACGTGATCGGCTCCGCCTCCTCCGAAGCGGTGTGGCGCAAGCGCTCCGACGAGGCGGCCACCCGCTCGGCCGTGGACGCCCACCTCCGTGCCCACATCGACGAATACCCCACCCTCGCAGGTCACTTCCCGCTCCTCGATGAGGACGACTGGGACGCCCACTTCCACCGCGGCATGCGGCTCCTGCTGACCGGCCTCACCTCACCCGAGGCCCGAGGCTAGCCTCGGGCCTCGGGTGAGGCTGTAGGTGCCAAGAACTACGTCCGTGCTGGTCACGCAGCATGTCGGTACTCGTGCAGGAGGCCGCCGAGGCGATCGCGTCGATGGACGTGGAGATGGGTGAGTTGGTCGGGGACGGTGATCGGTTCGGGTAGGGGGTGGAGTGGTGCGGCGCTTGCGAGAGTGCGGTGAGGTCTGTGCTTGTTGTAGAACGCCTCGTATTCGCGCAGTGCGTGGAGGAGATGGCGCTGGTTCCAGATGAGGGTGCGGTCGAGGAGTTCGGTTCGGCATGACCGCACCCAACGCTCCGTGATCGCGTTCATGCGCGGCATCCGGACGCCGGTCTGGACGACCGCGATACTCTCGGCTTGTAGGACAGTGTCGAAGGATGTCGGGTATCGAACGTCCCGGTCCCGGATCAAGAACTTCACTTTGGTGCCTGCGTCTTGGAGGTCCATTGCCATGTTGCGGGCGAGCTGGGTGACCCAGGTGGCGGTGGGATGTGCCGTCGCGCCGAGGATCCGCACGCGGCGGGTGGCGTGCTCGATCACCGCGAGGACGTAGAGCGTCGCTCCATTGAGAGTCTTGGTCTCGAAGAAGTCGGCGGCGAGGATGGCCTGGGCCTGGGAGCGCAGGAAAGTCGCCCAGGTGGTGTGGTCGCGTTCGGGCGCTGGGTCTATGCCGTGCTCCTTGAGGATGTTCCACACGGTACCGGCGGCGACCTTGATGCTGAGGGAGGCGAGGTGGCCGTGGATACGCCGGTAGTGAAGGGTGTCTTTATTGCAAGCCCGGGAAGTTAGGCAGGTGGGCTGGTTGTCAAGCGGTTCGTCGAAGGCGGGGTAGGCGAACGGGGCTCCGCGTAGGACGGAAGTCGACCAAGACACACCGTCTCTGTAGGAGCCCCGTTGCATGGTCAGTCCGGCATGCCCGCTGCTTTCGGCCGTCGTGCCTTTGCATCTGGGCAGCTTGGAGAGTTGACGCAGATCATCACGCCAGAGCTGGTGGATGATGTGCTGGCGGTAACTCGACGGGTGCAAAGACGGGTACGGAAGCTGCCCTCGCGGGTGGTGGTGTATTTCGTCCTGGCCATGACGCTCTTCCCGGGCTGCGGCTATGCGGGTGTATGGGCGTCGATGACCGCGGGGGTGCGCCGATGGGCCGGTGAGCCGTCGGCTGCTGCGTTACGGGCGGCCCGCCGCCGGGTGGGGGTCGAGCCGTTTGCGTTGCTGTTCGCGCGGCTGCGGGGCCCGGTGGCCACGGCGGTGACGGCCGGCGCGTTCTGGCAGGGGCTGCGGCTGGTGGCCTGGGACGCCACCACGGTGGAGGCAGCGGACACCGCGAACAACGTGGCCGTCTTCACACGGCACCGCGCCAGCCACGGCACCGCCGGATACCCACAAGTTCATCTTTCGGCACTGGTGGAATGCGGCACCCGGGCTTTGATCGATGTTGTGTTCGGTCCCCGGGCGGGTGGTGAGGTCGGACAGGCACGCCGTCTGCTGCCCAGCCTCACTCCGGGCATGCTGCTGCTGGCTGACCGCGGCTACGACAGCTACGCACTCATGCGGGAGGTCGCCGATACCGGCGCTCACCTGCTGTTCCGGTCCAGAACCCGGCACTGGGTGCCGGTCTTGCAGGCCCTCCCGGACGGCTCGGGAATCTGCTTCCTGCCTCTGCCCGGACACTCCACCCGTTACCGTCAGTGGGCCAGGCGCGGTGGCATCCCGCCGCAGGCCCACGGCCTGCTCGCCCGCGTCATCGAGGTAACGGTCACCACTGACACCGCCGGTGGCGACACCCGGACTTCGTCCATGCGGCTGCTCACCACGCTGCTCGATGCCCACCGCTACCCCGCCGCCGACCTCGCCCGCCTCTACCACCAGCGTTGGGAAGCCGAGACCGCGTTCTTCGCTCTCAAGGCCACCCTGCGTGGCCCCGACCAGGTACTGCGTTCCCATGATCCGGCCGGGGTGAATCAAGAGATCTACGCCTACCTGATCACCTACCAGGCCCTGCGCCTCACCATGGGCCAGGCCGCCGACACCGCCCGCACCGACCCCGACCGGCTCTCCTTCACCGTCGCCCTGCGGACCCTCCGGCACAGTGTGATCAGCGCCGCCCGCAGTTCGGACAACATCACCACAGCCCTCCTCAACCCCCGCCACCTCCAGCCCCGAAAACGACGAGCCAGGAGCAGCCCACGTACTGTCAAACGCACACTCTCGCCCTACGCCTACAACAAACCCAAGGCAAGAGCCGAATGGGCAAAATGCCACACCACCACGAGCTTCACCATCACACCAACATCCACCTTGACCACCAACGCCGGCCCTTAACTTCCCGGGCTTGGTCTTTATTGCCGTACGGAGGTTGACCTGGGGCTTTGCGATCGTCTGCGTGTGGGCACGATCAGTGATTGTGGGTCTGCGACTGCTCTATCTGATCTTCTCTCGACTGCTGGGCTGTTTACTCTTGCTGGGCCGGTCGACCGCCGCGAACAATGCTGAGATCCTCGTGCTTCGTCATGAGGTCGCTGTGCTTCGTCGGCAGGTCGAGCGGCCGCGGTTTTCGTGGGCTGATCGTGCCGTGCTCTCCGCTCTCACGCGGTACCTTCCCTCCGCCTTGCGCCGCTGTCGGCTGGTCACCCCGGGCACGCTGCTGACCTGGCACCGGCGTTTGGTGCGCTGGAAGTGGCGCCAGACGGTGGTCGGACCCGGTCGGCCATCGTTGCCGGAAGAGACGGTCGTGCTCATCCAGCGCTTGGCGCGGGAGAACCCGACCTGGGGTACGTCAGGATTCAAGGTGAGCTGCGGGGGGTCGCCCATCGGGTCGCCGCCGCCACGATCCGGCGCCTCCCGCGCCGCTCTGGTCTACCGCCCGCACCGCAGCGCGCCTCGCAGCAGACTTGGCGCTTGTTCCTGCGCTCCCAGGCCCACACGCTGCTCGCCTGCGATTTCATGCATGTGGAGACCGTCTTCCTCAAGTGTCTCTATGTGTTCTTCGTCATGGAGGTCGCCGCCCGGCGTGTCCATGTCCTGGGCGTCACCGCACGCCCTACCGGTGCATGGGTCACTCAGCTCGCCCGCAATCTGCTCATGGATCTCGGCGGCAGGGCCGGATGCTTCCGGTTCCTCATCCGTGACCGGGACAGCAAGTTCACCGCCCGCTTCGACGCCGTCTTCGCCGGCAATGGCACAGCCGTTATCCTGACTCCGCCGCAAAGTCCGCTGTCCAACGCGTTCGCCCGACCGATGGATACGTACAGTCCGTACCGAGTGCACTGACCGTCTTCTGATCACCGGTGAACGGCACCTGCGTACGGTCCTCGACTGGTACGCCGAGCGCTACAACGCGGGGCGGGCCCACCGCAGCCTCGGCCTGCGTGCCCCTGACGACGACCTGAACGTCATTCCTCTTCCCGCTGCCGCGGTCAGACGCCGCCAGGTACTTGCCGGGCTGCTCAACGAGTACCGCACCGCGTCGCCCCGGTTGCCTCATCATCCACAGAAAACGCCCAGCTCAGCCGCCTGATCGCAATGTTGACACCCTTCAGGCGGGATCGAAGTCCAGGGCCATCGCCGCATCCCGCTCCACCCACGACTCGTAGCCCACCATAGACCGCGAGGTCACCGCCCAGTAGTCGCCCGTGAAGTTCTTCTGACCCTTGAAAGCAGCGAACCTCGGTGCTGGTGAGGCAAGTTCGAAGGGCTCACCCCAGTACCGGGCCAGCGAACCGAGCCGCCCGACGCCGTCGGCACCGACGAATCCCACCTGGACGTCCGACTCGTACCAGCCGGCGGGAAGCGCTGCCGCAGGCTCGCCCAACGCGCACCCCCGATCTCTTCCGCCCAGCGGTACGAGTGTGGAACAACCGGTGGTGCCCGGCCCGAGGAAACCGGAAGCATCACCCCATCGGGCGACGCCTCGCTTCAATCCTGCGGTCCCCCGATGACAGTCGAGTTCGAGCCGACGCGGGGGACAGTGCGGAAGGTCGGCCGCGGTCGTTCAGAACAGGTACCGATATGATCACCTGTCCATGAATGCGAGCGCAGGAAAGATGATCGCCATCCCGCCGGGACAGGTAACGCTGTCGGACCGGCGGACACAGCGCAGCTGGTCGGTCGAGCTCGCGCCCTACGAACTCGCGGCCATTCCAGTCACCCAGGCACTGTACGCACAGGTCACCGGCCTGCGGCCAAGCACCGCCCAGGGGGCCCAATTGCCTGTTGACAGCGTTTCCTGGTGGGACGCGGTCCGATTCTGCAATGCCCTGTCCCAACACGACGGGTTCGCACCCGCCTACCGCCTCCACACCGACGGCGAAGACATCGAGTGGGACACGTCCGCCGACGGTTACCGGCTGCCGACCGAAGCCGAATGGGAGCACGCCTGCCGTGCCGGTACGACCGGACCGCACTACGGACCTCTCGACGAGATCGCTTGGTACCGCGGCAACTCCGACGAGCAGATCCACGACGTGGGTCGCAAACGGCCCAACCCGTGGGGCCTGTACGACATGCTCGGCAACGTCTGGGACTGGTGCTGGGACATCTACGACGCCGAGGTCTACGGCGCCTACAGGGTGCTACGCGGCGGAGGCTGGTTCGACGAGCACTGGAGCTGCCGGGCCTCCGCGCGGCGCCGCAGTCACCCGACCTTCCAGGTCGACGACGTGGGGTTCCGCATCGCACGTTCCCTCGTGTGCTGATCCAGGTTGTGTGCATGACCGCTTCCCGCGCGTCTTACCAGATCACCTGAGACCAGAGACGAATCGGACCAGATCGCTTGAGACGCGGACCATATTGTCCCGTCTTAAATGATCTGGCTCCGAGTCGGGCTCCTGGCCTGCGGCGACCAGTTCAGCTGAGACATGGAGATGCTGGGAATCTCAGGTGATGTGGTCCCGGGCGGGTGAATGCCGGATGCTGTCTCAGCCGATCTGGTCCGGCTCCGCCGTTTCGAACTGATACCACGCCTGAGTCGTCAGCCACGACTGATAGTCCCTGAAGATCCGCCCAAGGCCGTCGGGCTGTGCTCGCGCGTCGAAGAAGTCGCCGAGGAGCCGGTGGAGCGCGGTCACCGCTGCGGTGTCGGCCTGCTGGGCGAGGGGATGGACCCATCCCCCGGGGGCGAGGTGGCGGACGAGGATGGGCCAGGTCAGGTCGTGTCCTGTGCCGCGGCGGACGACGAGCCATTCCTGGAAGCCGGCGAGCATGTTCCAGTTGCTTCCGGCGTCCAGGCCGAGAACGAAGGCGGTGGTCGTGGTGAAGGTGCCGTCGAGGCCGTGCCGGGCGGGCTCGCGGCGGACTGCGGTCAACAGCGCCCGGTACTGCTTGAACGCGGCGGCGTGGAAGGTCTGTTGGGTGGCGGCGAGGTAGTTTCCCGCGGTGAGATCCGTGTGGCTGGTCAACGTGTCCGGGTTCTTGAGCGGGTGGCTGGACATGTAGCGGTGGACTGTTCCGTAGGAAACGGTGGCGTCGTGGTCGTCCAGCAGCTTCTCCCAGACCTCTCTCACGGTGGGGAGCTGGCCGGCGTGAGTGGCGGCGTACTCGTCGAGGATCGCGTCGATGGTGGCGGCGACGCGTTCCTTGGCAGGGCCCACGATGGGGGGTCGTTCTTTCGGGGCTGCGGAGTTGGCGACTTGAGGGCCTGCCGGACGGTGGCGTGGCTGACGTGGTGGCGCCTTGCCAGATGAGAGACCGGCAGTTGTTCGGCTTGAGCGTCCTTGCGGATCGCCGAGAACAGCGCGGGCTTGTCTTCAGCCCTCGTGACGCGGCGCCTGGGCTTGTCGGGTTTCGCGGGCTTCTGTCTGACCAGGTCGGACAGGGCTCGTTCCAGCGCGCCTTGCCGTCGACCGGTGACCGCTGCGAGCCGGTCGGCTCGCGGGCGTTTGCCGCGTCCGTAGTCCGGCGGGCCGACGAGGTATCCGCGCAGGTAGCGGGGCTTGAGGTGGTTGGCGCGGGCCAGGCGGCGGACGTAGGAGTCCCTACTTTCTCCGGGTTTTGGCCGTGGGCGGACCGGCAGCAGGCGGAGTCGGCCGTCGTCGTTCGCGCCGGTGGTCATGAGGCTGGTCGGGCTCTGCGGTTCTGGGCCGCACGGTCGAGTTTCACGCTCTGCAGGGACTTGCGGGTGATCTTCTCGGTGCCGTTCAGGATCGCGTCGATGGCCGCGCCGCGGATGAGGTGGGACAGGGAGCCGATCATCCCGCCGGTGCGTTCGTGGAGGTAGCGGGCCGGCCCTTCCAGGGTTCCGGATCGGTGGTGGTGCAGTCGCAGGGCCTGTTCGAGGGTGGTGACCAGTCCGGCCCACTCCTCGGTGCGGGGGAAGGGGACGGTCTCGATAACGCCGAATCGTCCGGCGATCTGCCGGCCCCGGGTGCCATCGAACAGGCCGTTCGCCTCCAGGTCGACGCCGGCGTAGACGAAGGTCGCGGGGATGCGCTCGGAGAAGTACTTCAAGGTGTCCGAGACCTCGGCGCCGTTGCGGGTCGCGAGGGAGAGATTGTGGAGTTCGTCGACACACACGACGGTGACCCTCGCATCGATGAGGACACCGCAGACGGCTTCGATGACGTCGGTGATGTTGGCTCGGGTGGTGACGGGCAGGCCCAGGAAGCGGGCGAACTCCACGGCCAGCATGCGCGAGGTCGCGGCCGGCGGGACGGTGACGTAGACCACCGGGATCCGTCCGTCGACTCCGGGGTGCCGGCGTCGGTCGATGGCTTCGATGGTCTTGCCGAACTGGGTGAGTGCGGTTGTCTTGCCGGTGCCGGCCGGACCGGACAGGATCAGGCCCCGGCGGGCGCTGATCGCATGCCGGTTGAGCAGGGTCAGGCGCCTGCCGGTGTGGACGACGGTGCGCAGGGTGGAGGTCTCGGCCACGGTCAGCCGGGTGTGGTAGTCGATGCGGCCGTCCTCGTAGTCCAGCCGCTCGTCCGGGTCCAGGCCGTCCAGGACGCGGTCGGGCAGCAGGTCGGGCGGGGCCGGATCACGGACGGCGAACTCCCGCCAGCCTTCCAAAGTGGTGAGGTAGCAGTGCAGTTCCTCCTGGCCCAGAGCCCGTCGCCAGCCGTGCTGCCGACCTGGGTCCGGCTGCTGGCCGGGGGCAGGTCCGGTCGCGGTCACCATCGCTTGTCAGCCTCCTTGAAAGGGTCGAAAACGCCGAGCGGGATGACCTTCGCGCCCAGTTCGTCCCGGGCGTCGCAGCCCTCCTCGTCGTCGTGGGGCAGCGGGCCGTCTGTGCTGGCTGGTGCCGTCTCGGGCTGGGGCAGCCGAAGGCCAGGGTTCTCGGCGGCGGCGCGGGTCCGGGCGGCGACCCGCCGGTCGCGGCGGGAGGGCCGAGCCTTCCCGTCGCCGCTGGGGCCCTGGCTGGCTCTGGTCAGGAGTTCCGTGACCGCTTGGGCGATCTGTTCCTCGGTCGGGTCGCTCCCGCCTCGCTGGCGCAGGTCAGCCGCGGCGTGGTCCCAGGCCAGGTCGCCGAAGGGCTGCGGGACGGTGCCGAGGTGTTTCCAGGGAACCGGGATCCAGCCGCCCTCCCAGTGGTTGCGGACCCAGATCCAGTTGGCGTCATAAGGGGCGCGGTGGACTTCCACAGATCCCGCTTGCGGGTGGCGCCGGAGGGCTGGCGCCGCAAGGGGCCCAGATCCGGGCAGCCGTAGATGCGGTGATTGATCTCGATGCCGTAGGAGTTGACGGCCCGCCAGGTCGCGGGCAGCAGTTCGACGTAGTCGTCCTCGGCGAACGCGAGAGGGACGTAGCCGGCGCTCTCGATGAGGCTGGCGTACTTCTCGTTCGGTGTGAAGTCCGGCCGGGGCCGCCGGGGGCCCTGAGCCCGTCGTGGCACCTGTTTTGCCACTTGGCGACAAGCCATTCGTCCAGAAATTCCTGGATCTCCGGCATCGACCAGAGCGGCTCGTCCTCGACGCGCCGACCGCGGTGTTCGGCCGTGCGGCCCGGGTAGCCGGGGAGGAACTGGCAGAACAGCGTGGCCACTGATTCGAGCGTGGGTTCGATGTGGGGTTTCTCCGCGGGGGAGCGGGGGTGGCAGGGCTGGAAGCTGATCTCCAGCGCGCGGCAGGCGGATCGGAAGTTCTCCGAGATGAACGCCTTGCCCGGTCACAGACAATGGTCTTGGGGATGATCACCGGCCGCGCGGCAGCGTGTTCCAGGCGCTCGTCCAGGGACAGCAGCCTGCGGTGCGGCAAGACCGACCGGGACATCTTCAGCGCGTCCACCCAGCCGGGCCTCATCGGCTCCGGCGTCAGGGCGCGGGCCAGCAGCAGCGAGGCATCCACCGACTTGGTGGTCGGCCGTACCACCACGGCAGCGATGGTCCGGGTGGCGACGTCGACGAGGCCGCAGAGCTCGACCCGGCCCGGCATCCCCTCGTCGAGCCGGACCAGCACGTCCAGCGGGGTGGAGTCGATCTGCATCAGCTCACCCGGCGCCGCGACCTGTTCGTAGCGGAACGGGCCCTCGGGCTGGTCGGCGAGGGACCGGCGGGTGCGGGCCGAGCCGGTCACGTGGACACCACGGGACAGTTTGCCGAAGAGCCGGTAGAACGTGGCCCGCGACGGCATCTCCACCACGTCCTTGCCGTGCTCGGCGGCCAGGATCTGCCCAGTCCGCCAACGCGCGGACTCGATCGTGCGGGTGGAACGCCTCCACGCTCTTGGCAATGGCCTGACGGACCGCCGCCACGACGCGCGGGTCAGCCTGGCCCAGCAGCGAGGCATGCGGGGCGAGCCGGTGGTCCACCACCGCCTCGACACCGCCGGCCTCGTAACGCTGCCGCTTGCGCTTGACGGTCCGCGCGCTGATCTCCTCACCCAGCGCGGCCAGTTCAGCCGCCTTGGCCCGCTCGCGCTCGGCCAGCGAGCGGGCGGCCGGGTCGTACTCAGACCGGGGCCGCATCCCCGCTGGAGCATCCGGAGGCAAGCCGGTCAGCAACTCGACGAGGTGCCGCTGCCACCACAGCGCGCGGTCCGCCACTTCCTTGGGTAGATGACCCAGCGGCGCAGCCGAACCCAACGCGGCCCGCTCACCAGCGCCGAGAACAGCGAAGTCCTCGGCAGCCTGGAGATGGATCTGGTCCACGAGCATGCCCGTGCCGTGAACATCGGCCAGACGGACCATCATCCCGGTCAGCCCGACAACTGTGTAGGTGTGTTCCTGGAACCGGACACGGTCACCCAGCCGTAGCCGCCCCGGACGCGCGGACCTCACGGCCGCCCCCGAGCCGCCAGGCGGACGACCGTATCGGCGCCAAGCGGGGCCGCAATCAGGTCCGCCATCAGTTCGTGCTGCCAGAGCAGGTGATAGAGCACCGGCAGCACCGCCAGCCGATCCCCGATCCGCTCGGCACCCGCGAGAAGCAGCTGCGGTTCGGTGAACACCTTCCGCAGTCGGTCCGCCACCGACGTTCGATGGCAGCGCGGGTGGCGGTAGCGCGCCAGCCAGCGCAGATTCGCCCGGAAGGGCTGGTCCAGGTCCCCGACCAGCCGGAACTGCCAGCCCACTGCCGCGCAGATCCGCGCGGTGACCGCGAAAACCTCGGCGGCCCCTCGTCGACCAGGCTCTGGGGCCGGACATCGACGACCACACCAGTGCCGTCGGCGAGCCGTGCGAAGTCGTCCGGGGTGTGCTCGCGATCCCGCTCGTCATCCGTCCAGACCAGGCGGAAGGGCTGGGAGGCCAGAGCGACGACGGCAGGAACGAAATCCAGGGCCATCGCGGCATCCCGCTCAACCCACGACTCGTAGCCCACCAGACAACGCGAGGTCGCCGCCCAGTAATCGCCGGTGAAGTTCTTCTGCCCCTTGAAGGCGGTGAAATTCCGGGGTGGCGAGGAAAACTCGAAGGACTCGCCCCAGTAGCGAGCCAGCGGACCAATCGGCCTGGTTCGAGGTCACGCGTCTCGGCCGGCTTCCTGAGCTGCACGCTCCAGCCGGCTTCGGTGGTTCTCCCACCACGCCGAGTCGCCCGGCGGCATGCTGTCGTTGCCCTTGTTCATCCCGACGGCACCGTCCATGAGCTCCCGGAGGATATCGGCGTGCCCGGCGTGCCGGTGCGTATCAGCGATCACGCGCACCACGGCATGATGCAACGTCACCTCGTCCCTGTCGTCGGGCCACCACGGCACCCTGCCAGTCGTGTCCAGCGCCAGCGCGTCAATTGTCGCGTCCGCGTGCACCCACGCCCGGCGGTAAAGCTCCACGATGTACTCGCGTGACTCATCGGCGGTGGCCCACATATCCGCGTTCGACTCCGCACCGTCATCGAGCCAGGGCAGCGGCTCGCCGGACGGTCGCCCGAAGGTGTCGCCGAGGTAGCCCAGTTCCACACTGGCCACGTGTTTCACCAGGCCCAGGAGATTCGTTCCGGTCGGCGTCAGCGGGCGGCGGATGTCGTACTCCGAGAGCCCTTCGAGCTTCCACAGCAGGGCATCACGGGCGGACTGCAAGTAAAAGTGAAGGTCAGCCTTGGCATCTGATGCGGTCATGCGGCCAGTCTGCCGCCTGCGCGATCTTTGTCCACCGCCTTTTCCACCAGTCGCCGTGTCATCCAATCCAGTCGATCAAGCAGTATGGCCGAGCCGAAGCGCGGTAGCAGGCGCAGCGGCAGGTTGGTTGTCGACCATGACCGTTGAGCATGGCGACCTGTCCGGTGTCGCGGCTCCAGTAGGGTCCGATCATGACTACGGGACACCCGAACTCGTGGGCTGCCGACGCGATCCGGCGGGTACGGACAGACGGCCTGCATCTGACACCGACACCCCTGCGTCCGCTTCCGCTACTTGCGATCCGGGACGTCGAGATCTACATCAAGGACGAGTCCGCGCATCCCACAGGCAGCATGAAGTATCGCCTGGTGCGAGCCATGTTCTGTGAGGCGATCGCCAGCGGCGCTATCAGGTCGGACACACCGGTGATCGCAGCTACGAGCGGAGCGGTTGCTGTCGCCGGAGCCCACTTCGCGAGGCTGCTGGGCCTGGTGTTCACCGCCGTCGTACCAGCGAAGACCTCTGCGGACGTCCTGGCCAGGATCGAAGGGGAGGGCGGACGGTGGCAGGTGGGCGAGCAGCCGCCCGCCGCGGTGCAGGAGGAGGCGAGGGCGTTGGCCGAGCAGCTCGGCGGCCACTTCCTGGACCACTTCAGCGACGCGGAGCGGGCGGTGGCTGGGTGTGGTGAGCCGACGATCGCCGACGAGATCTTCGATCAGATGAGCGGGGAACCGCACCCGATCCCGGAGTGGATCGTCACCGGTGCCGGAACCGGGGCGACCTCGGCAGCGATCGGACGCCACCTGCGGCGACACGGTCATCCGACGCGGCTGGCCGTGGTGGACCCGGAGAACTCCGCCTACTTCCCCGCGTGGGCGAGCGGGTGTGGCGACTACACCACGGGGATGCCCTCGCGGATACCTGGCATCGGTCGCCCACGCACCGAGCCCGGCTTCCTGCCGGCGGTGATCGACTTGATGATCCCGGTACCGGACGCGGCGTCCATTGCGGCCATGCGGTGGCTTCGCACTGCTGCCGGGATCGAAGCCGGACCGGCGACCGGCACCAACTTCTGGGGAACGTGCCACCTCGTGGCACGGATGCACCAAACGGGGATGCGGGGCAGCGTCGTCACCATCATCAGCGACGTCGCTGATCCGTACCGGAACACCCACCTCAATACGGAATGGGTGCGTGCGCGGGGACTCGACCCCGCGCCGTACGAAGCCGACATCGAGCTGTTCGCCCGCACCGGGGACTGGCCGGTCGGGTAGCGACCCGCGTGACGGCCGGGCGCGGATGCCCCTCAGACCTCTATCCCGGCTGGATTGGATGAGACGGAGACTGACTTCGCCGAGAAGGGTCATCACGGAAAGGATGTTGTTGGTGATCTTTAGATCGTGAGTCTTTGGCGGATTCGCTGGAAGTGGCTCGTCGGTCGAGGCTCGCGGGGTGGGGCCGGGCCGGGTGGGAGGCGCTCGCTGAGGCGGATGATGTTGGCTCCGGCGGCTGTCAGCACGTGCTGGAGGTGAGCCTTGGCCAAGCCTCGGTAGCGGCAGCGGCGGAGTCCATGAGCGTGGACGGTCTCGGAGGCAGTGGCCTCGCAGCCCGCGCGGATGGCATAGCGCCGATGCCACTGATCGGTTTTCTGTTCCTTCCGGGCCTTCGTCTGGATCTTCTGCTGGGGCTCTGGCAGAAGGAAGATGTGGCGTCCTTTGCCGTGTCGACGTTGCCGGTGCACTGAAGCCTGTCCTGGCACTCTCTGCAGGCTTTTTTGGGGGGAAGAGAACCGACAGTCGGGGGTGTCCATCGCCGAGAGTGGATTTCCACGGCGGGCTGGTCACACCGCGCGGACAGGTCAGGGTGCGGGCCTGCCAGTCGATGCGGAAGTCCTCTTTGGCAAAACCCGGCCGTTGACAGGCACGGGGATCGTCGCGGACCGGACCGAGCAGTCCGATGCCCCACGCTGTTCGGTGCGGTGGATGGACCATGGCATTCGTGCCGAGGCGGGATCAGGCCGACCGTCCGCCTTGGTCTTGCCGGTTTTCCTCTGGTCGGTTGCCCGTCGGCTGGCCCGGTCGCGGGTGGACTTCGGTCCGCGCCACCGCAGTTGGCCATCGCCGTTGTACCAGTACTGCTGAACCCAGACCTGCCGCAATACCTGCACGGCGGGCAGGTCCCGCAGTCCGGGCGGCGCGTCGTCCTGGTAGACGGCCCGCAGAATGCGCATGCCCTCCTCGCCGGTCTTCAGAACGTAGGCGATCAGCGCGTCCCCGCCGCGAGGCGGCCGGTCATAACGCACCGGCCGGCCATAGCGGTCTGCCCAGTCCCGGGTGACGAGCCGGGCCAGCCATTCCTCACCGTGCTCCGAGAGTTCCTCCAGCGCGGTCCGTAAGGTCTCGGCGACCAGCTCTCCCCGGTTCAGGCGACGGACCGCGGTGAGCACATGGGTGGAGTCCGTCCGCACCCGGCCGCGGCGTTTGACCAGCCCAGCCGCCACAAGATGGTTGACCATCACAGCCAGCAGCCGGTCGGCCCGGTGACTCTGGGTCATCCGGTCCCTGAACTCGCTGAGTACCCAGAAGTCGAACCCCGGATCGTCCAGTTCCAAGCCCAGGCAGTACTTCCAGTCGAGACGGCACCGCACGGCCTCGGCGGCCTGCCGGTCGGTCAGGTTCTCGGTGTACTGCAGCACGGACGCCAACGCGAGCCGGGCCGGTGACAGCCCCTTTCTCCCGTCAGCCGGATACCAGTCCGCGAAGTCCTCATCGACGAACAGTTCATCCAGCCGGTCCCGCACCCACGTCGCGGTCGTGCCACGCGCATTGCCCGCCCGAGCCATCCGCACCGTCAACGGCGGAACCACCCGCCCCGCACCCGAGCCCATCGCCATCGCGGCCCTCCGACCGCTCGATCCGCCGCGCTCAGACAAGAGCAGCACACCCACAACCAAGCGAGAACGGAAGACCGCACAGTTTCACCCCAATGAGCGAAGATCACCAACAGCATCCGGAAGTTGGGCCAGACCCCGACATTGAACAGCAGTTGTTCAGCACTTCGGACAGCACCCTGACCAGTGCCCGATTCGAACATTCAGCAGCTCCGGCAGTGCGACAGATCCTCGCAGGCGGGTCCTCTTGGGTCGCGGTTTCGGCTCCAGATGCGAGACCTGGGCGAGTGAGGGGAATAGTGACGCGCGCTATCGCACCGGAGCGGCGAGCACAGTTCTGGCCTCCCGGATGAAGGTGCGCTGCGCCTGTTCGAGTGCCGTGCTGTGCTCTCCGAACATGCGGACACGCTGCGCGAGATCCGCTGCAGGAAGGCGCATTGCGTTCGCCTTCGCCTGGACTTCATAGTGAATGGCGGACGCCAAGTCGGCCATGGGGCCGGGGCCGGTGATTTCCACCGCTGTCACCGCCCGCTGTAGTGCCTTTAGGGCAGCGTTGGTTGGAGCCCATAGCTCCCCATGGTCAGCATCGTCATCCCAGCTGGGCTGGACACGAGCCCTGACGATCGGGCTGAAGGTGGCCTCTGCCTCGCTACATCGATCAAGGACCGCCGCGAACGCCGCTTGACGTTCCTCCCGCAGCCGATGTCTTACATCGGCGGCTTCTTGGTCCCGCACCTGCCGCCGGATTACCCGGCCTTGGACGAGCGCGCCTCCGAGTGCCCCCGCCAGCGTTCCAGCGATCCCCAGTGCAGCAGCCCACACGGCTGCATCCCCCTGATCCATGCCCCGTATCATGCCGCCCCGCCGGCCAACGAGATGCAGAGTCACATTGATTAACCACGCAGACCGACACCTCACCTGTCTGGTCATCGCCCCGAGCGATGCAGTCTTAACTCGGACAAGGAGGGGCGGTGACACGCATCAGCGATCCTCATCGGCACGGTCCGTGAATCGAACAGCCGCGGCTCAGGGCGCTGTCCGAAGTGCTGAACAACTGCTTCGGCGGACACCACGGCCAGCCTCTGGCATCAACCTAACCCGCCATACCCCTGGGATGGAGTAATGGTCAAGACCTGTGGGTGGGAGCCGCGTCGACCCAGTGGTGATAGGCGTCTACGTCGACGTTGCTGCCGCACACGATGGTGACCACGTGTCGGCCGGCGAAGCGGTCGCGGTCTTCGAGGATCGCTGCGATGCCGAGCGCGGCCGACGGTTCGACGACGAGGCCGGCGTGGTCGAGGAGCATCCGCATACCGGCGATGATCGACGCCTCCTGGACCAGGACGGCGTCGTCAGCGACCAGGAGGAGGTCGTCCAGGACGGCCGGGATGGGACGCCGGCCGGCGACGCCGTCAGCGATGGTGTTGGTCGAGTCGGTGGTGACGACGCGCCGCTCGTGCCACGAGTGTGTCATCGCCGGTGCGCCCAGCGGCTGGACGCAGATCACCTCGACCTCGGGCGCCAGGGCCTTCACCACATGCCCCACACCGGTGGCCAGCGCACCGCCGCCGAGAGCGATCAGGACGGCGTCGAACGACGGCACGGTGTCGGCCAGTTCCAGGCCGATGGTCGCCGCGCCCTCGCAGGTCTCGATGTCCAGGCTGTCTTCGACGAGCCGGATGCCGTCAGAGCGCGCGATGGCCGCCGCCAGCTCGCGCGCCATCTCGTGGTCGCCGTCCACCAGCTCCAACCTGGCGCCCAACGCGCGGATGCGGTCAAGCTTGGCCACAGTCGCAAAGCGGGACGCCACGACAGTCACCTCAAGCCCCCGGCCGCGACCGGACCACGCGAGGGCCTGGCCAAGATTGCCCGCGCTGGCGCACACCACGTCTCGTGAGCCATTCTCGGCGAGCAGACTCGCGACTACCTCGGTGCCGCGGGCCTTGAAGCTGCGCACCGGGTTCGCCGTTTCGAGCTTGATGCTCACCGTGCACCCGAGGCCGGGTTCCAGCGCCTCGCAGCGGTACAGCGGAGTGTCGAGGAAAACCGGGTCAATCACCCGGCGGGCCGCCCGGATCCGAGCAGTGTCGAGGCGCGTCTTCTGCACGACGCAGCAGCGTAGCGCGAGCAACAGTTCACGTCCTGTGGATCAAGGGGGCAGTTCAGGCTGCCTGAGCTTCGGGGCGCTCGACGAGGTGTCCGCGTTCGAATCGGGCTCCGGCGCGGACGAGAGCGACGAGGTGGGGTGCGTTCACGGCCCGCCACCGCTGTTGAGCGGACTCCAGGAGCTTGACGACCATGGCGAGCGCAGCGGCCGCACTGCCGGCACCCCGGGTGACCTTCGTGCGGAGCCGGACCGTGGCGGAAGGTGGACCCGATGGGATTCGTGGTACGCAGGCGGATCCAGTGCTCGGCGGGGAAGTCGTGGAACGCGAGCAGTTCATCCGCGTCGCCGGTGATCTTCTTGACGGTTTTGGGGAACTTCGCCCCGTACGTCTTGGTGAACTCGGCAACGGCCTGGAGGGCGTGGTCGCGGTCTTCGGCGTTATAGATCTCCTGCCGGGGCCTTCTTCGCGCTGGGCTGGGCGGACTTCGGCAGAGCGTTCGCGACGTTAGCGATCTTGTGGACCCAGCACCTCTGATGCCGTGCCTCGGGGAACACCTCGGCCAGGGCCTTCCAGAAGCCGAGCGCCCCATCGCCGACCGCGAGGACGGGAGCACGCATCCCACGCCGAGCACAGTCGCGCAGCAGATCCGCCCAGGAGTCGGCTGATTCACGGTAGCCGTCACTTCATAGTGATCATCTCCTTGGTGCCGTGCGCGCGCACGCCCATCAGCACGAGCACGCACGACTTCGCCTCGCGCAGGCGTATACGCAGGTGGATACCGTCGGCCCAGACATAGACGTAGTCGCTGCAGGACAGGTCGCGCTCGCCGAACGCGGCGTGGTCAGCCTGCCACTGCGTGGTGAGCCGGGTGACGGTGGCCGGGGACAGGTCGGCCGCCGAGCCGAGGAACTGCTCGAGTGCGGGCACGAAGTCGCCGGAGGACAGGCCGTGCGGATAGAGCAGGGGCAGCACCTCGCTGATCTTCGGGGGCTTGCGGCACCACGGTGGCAGGATCGCCGAGGAGAACCGCTTGCGCTCGCCGGTCGCCTCGTCGATGCGCTTGTCGTTCACCCGCGGGGCCTTCACCTCGACCACCCCGGCCGCGGCCGTGACTTCCCTCGGCTGGTGGTAGCCGTTGCGGACCACCAAGCGGCGCCCGCACTCGTCACGTTCGTCGGTCAACTCGGCTATATAGGCGTTCGGCCCCGCACGCTGCCGTAGTGCTGAACAGCCTCAGCGCTCTGCCGGACAGCTCAGACGAGACGATCGGGTGTGGCAGCAGTCGATCGGCGGGGCCCCGTCACGGATGACGCCATGCTCGCCGCCGCGCTCCACCTCTGCGACCAGGAACTTAGCCCGCGGGAGATCGCCGAGCGGCTCTTCAACTCCACCGGGAAGAAGAAAGGCCAGCACCCGTCAGCGGCCACCGTCATGCGGATGCTCCGCGACCGCGATGACAGGGCACTGGAAGCCTCTGATTACGGATAGCTACTTTGCCCCTGGCCGTGGTGTCAGGAGTTTGAGGCCATCACCGGCCGGGGTCGTAGCACACGAACTGGCCCGGGTGCTCGTCAACTTTCCGTGTGGAACGGCCTGCCGAGCGGCGAGTGGCCGACGCTGGTCAACCATGGACCGGTTGACACATGCCGGCGTGCAGTGAGTCAGCCCTTCCACCCACAGGTGAAGCGTGCCGTGAACTGCTGCGACGAGCTGTTCCGGTACGCAGAACCGGCCCGACGGGCAGCCGCTGGAGGTCTTGCTGCGCACCGCCGAGGAGATGGCACGCGAGGTCGAGTACTACGTGGCGGCGGTAGTTCAGGATGCCCGGAGCAAGGGAGTGGGCTGGGGCAGCGTGGCAGATGCCGCGAACGTCAGCAGGACGACGGCGCGGACCACGCGGGCTGAGAGCAAGGTCCGGCGGCAGCTTGAGCGCCTGGCAGCGGACCGGGCCGAGCGCCGCCCGCGCGCTGCGGGGCCTCACGCGGAAGGTCTGAGTCCTGAACAGGGCAAGGCTCTGTCAAAGGCATCGGAGCGCGCATCGGCGAAGCTCGCATCGGCGCTGTTGTATCTGCATCAGGCCAGTGGGCTGACGATCAAATGCGTGGCCCAGCACACTTCGCTGTCGCCGTCCCAGGTGTCGCGGCTGTTGTCGGGTGAACGGACGCCGGCGTGGTCGGTGTTGTGCACGCTGGTCAGGTTGTGCGGCGGCGATCCCGCTGACCTGCGGGTGCTGTTCGAGAACGCGCACGGCCTGGTACCGCTCACCCGGCATGCGGTTCCCGACGCGGCAGAACGGCAGTTGGCCGCGCTGCAAGGGCTGTATCTGGCCGCCGGACGCCCGGAATACGGGCAGGTCTGTCACGCGTCACACGGTGTGCTCACCACGCAGGACATCCGGGACATTCTCGAAGGGCAGATGGTTCCGACCTGGGAGGCGACATCAGCGCTGGTCTCCGCCCTGGACGCCTGGCCCGCCGACATCCGGCCCCTGTGGGAGGCCGTTCACTACGCCTTCTTGGTGTGCCGCGATCCGGTTCCTCACGAGTCTGCGGTCCCCCGGCCTGACGGCGGCTGAGATGTGCCGGTCGCCCGACCCCGCGTGACTGCGTTCAGCTGGTTGTCCAGCACCAGGAGTGACGTCATGATTCTGCCTTCACGCTGCCGCGAGCAGGCCCCTGCGACGGTGTCGTGTCCGCAGCCGCCCGACACCGCGCTTCCACGAGCGGTCGCTGTAGCGGTTCCGCGGGCGTACACCGCATTTTGCCTGCTGCACCAAGATCAGTACCTCAGCTACGCACGGGAGCGGGTACAGGATGAGTGGATGAGCCGGACGGTGGTTGAGACGGCGCTGGGGGACCTGGCCACGATCTGGCCAGCGGTCATCAGCAGTTCTCGTCCGGCGGCTGTCGTGTGGGGGCTGCTGAATACGTTGATTTCTTCTGCGGTGCACGCTCGGCGGGGGATCGCGGGGATGCCGGTGGATGCGGTGCACCGGGTACTGCCGGCCGCCCAGGGTGATTCGGTGATTTTGCTCTGCCGCCTGCAGCTGAGTGAAACGCAGGCGGCAGAGCTGATGGGCGTGGACGAGTGGGCGGTCACCAGCCAGTTACGGATGGCACAGCGGAACATGCCCGGCGAGTGGCTTGGAGGTGAGAGCCGGTTCTGGTCCACTTCGTGTGGTCGCGTACACAGGGTGACTGTTGATCTTCGCCTCATGGTGGGTTTGGTGGTCGTAGCAGGTCAGCGGCGCATGGCTGGCTGGTCGCGCATGAACCTGGCTCCACTCATCAGGACCCCGTTGGAATCGATCATCTAGGGAACCGGGAGGAGGCGCTCTACGGGCGGATCGCCGAGATCAGTCCGCCGGGCCGTTCCTCGCGCTGCGGAGGGGTGCTGATCGGGCGGCCGTAGGCGGCAGCGCGCTCGCGCAGGGTGTGGCTGTCGGCCTCCCAGCCGTGCCCGGCCAGCCAGCCCACCGGATCGTCGGGCATCTCCGAGACCCACATGGACGCCGCCGATCCCGGCACGGCGTTCGCGCCGAAGCGCTCGAGCACGCCGCGCGAGCCCAACGTCAGCCCCATCCAACTGCCTGCCGCCGACTGCGCGCTGATCCGGGCCAGCAGCAGCTCCACCGCGTCCTCGGGCAGATAGATCAGCAGTCCTTCGGCGATCCACGCGGTCGGCACGGCCGGGTCGTGCCCTGCGGCGGCCAGCGCGGCTGGCCAGTCCTCACGCAGATCCACCGCGACGGGGATCCGCTCGCAGCGTGCGACGGCCCGCTCCTGGCGCAGCACCGAAGCCTTGAAGTCCAGTGGCGCGGCGGTGTCGACCTCGAACAGTCGGGTACGCTCGGGCCAGTCGATCCGGAAGGCCCGGCTGTCCATGCCGGCGCCGAGCAGCACGACCTGCCGGACCCCGGACGCGGAGGCCTGCTGCAACAGGTCGTCGAGGAACTTCGTCCTGATGACGATGGAGAACGACACGGCCAGCCGGCGGCGGCGCGCGGCCTCGTCATCGGGCAGCGGCGGCGAGGAGGGCCACAGTCCGCCGGCGGTTGCGAAGGCCTGTGCCAGCGGGTCGCGGAACAGCGCGTTCTCCCGCTCGGTCTCCAGGGCCCGCACCCTGGCCACCCCCACCGCCGTGGCCCACACTCCCGACGGCTGCACCCGCTCCTGCTCATCAGTCACCGCGCCAGTCTAGATGATCGATTTCAAGGGGCCTGATGAGTGGAGCCAGGTTCATGCGCGGCCAGCCAGCCATGCGCGCACTGACCGACTACGACCACCAAAACCACCATGAGGCGAAGATCAACAGTCACCCTGTGTACGCGACCACACGAAGTGGACCAGAGCCAGGACTCACCGATAAAGCCAGGCGAGCTGACCTCGGCGCCGGCTTCGTCACGAGTCGTTGTCAAGATCTGTGGATCGGGTCAGGTGATGTCGTTATCGCCGTGGCGAGTGACTTCGTGCAGGCCCAGTCGCCGGTAGAGGGCCTGGGCCCGCTGGTTGACGACGAGGACGTCCAAGGCGAGGTCCCGGCCCTGCTGGCGGGCCTGGAGCAGGAGGCCGCAGATGAGCTGGCTGCCGATTCCGCGTCCCTGGTGGTCGGGGTGGAGCTCGATCCGCGCCAGGTAGATCTCCGCCGGCCGGTCCTCGACGTGGAGCATGCCCGCATCGGCGCCTTCGATGGTGATGATCTGCCACTGGCCGGGGCTGAACACGCGGGCGTGGAAGTCGCGTTGGACCTTCTCGTCCCAGCCCCAGATGGCCGTGACGTAGGCGCCCATGGCCGCTTTGTGTAGCCGGAAGCAGTACTCGCTGTCCGCGGCGGTGGCCAGCCGCAGGCCGATGGCCGTCATGCCGCCCTCTGATGGGGCCGCTCGATGAGGTGACCGCGTTCGAAGCGTGCTTCGGCGCGGACGAGGGCGACGAGGTGGGGTGCATTCACGGCCCGCCACCGCTGCTGGGCGGACTCGACGAGTTTGAAGACCATGGTCAGGGTGGCGGTGCGGGAGCCGGCGCCTTGGGTGGCCTTGGTCCGCAGCCGGACGGTGGCGAACGTGGACTCGATCGGATTCGTGGTCCGCAGGTGAATCCAGTGCTCGGCCGGGAAGTCGAAGAACGCCAGGAGCTGCTCGTGGTCATCGGTGATCTTCTTGACGGCCTTGGGGAACTTCGCGCCGTAGAGCTTGGCGAACGTCTTGACCGCCGCCTCGGCGTGGTCGTGGTCCTCGGCGTGGTAGATGTCCTGGATGGCCTTCTTCGCGCCCAGCTGCGCGGACTTCGGCATTGAGCCGAGGACATTGGCCGATTTGTGAACCCAGCACCTCTGCTCGCGGGTGGCGGGGAACACCTCGGCCAGGGCCTTCCAGAAGCCCAGGGCGCCGTCGCCGACCGCCAGGATGGGGGGACGCATGCCCCGGCGGGCGCAGTCGCGCATCAAGTCGGCCCAGGACTCGTCGGACTCGCGGTAGCCGTCCTTGAGCGCCACCAGCTCCTTGGAGCCGTCGGCGTGCACCCCGATGAGGACCAGGACGCAGGCTTTGGCCTCCTCCAGGCGGACGTTGAGGTGGATGCCGTCGGCCCACACGTACACGTAGTCGACCTCCGCGAGGTCGCGGTCCATGAACGCGGTGTGGTCGGCCTGCCACTGCTGGGTCAGCCGGGAGACGCTGTGTCGATCGCGATAGCGGGCCGCGGCAAGAGGGTTGATCGCGAACACCTGACGCTTGCCGGTACGCAGCACGGCCACGAGCAGGCCCCGGCTGGTCTCGATCGCCACTGGGATCGGGCTCTCTTCGCTGTCGCCGTGGTCGGCCAACAGCTCCAGCAGGACTTTGTACCCGGGCGCATCATCCGTGATGTGCCGTTTGGCCAGCAGCCGTCCTGTGTCGTCGACCAAGGCAACGTCGTGCGTCTTCTCCGCCCAGTCGATACCGCAGTAGATCAAGTTGTTCCCTCCTCATGGCACTGATGTTTGCGCCGGTCACGAGCGCTTGCGGGCCACGCGTCGGACTAATCCCAGGCCTCGACCATGCAAGGGGTCGGGCCGACACCTCACCAGTCGTTCGCGGCACCAGCGCACCGCACGGGCCTCTGTCTGTGCAGGAGCTCACGGCTCGCGTGCTGCAAGAGGTCACCGTGCAGCGGGCTCGCACCACCAATGCCAACCAGTTATCGAGACAGGGTTCAAGGACGCTGGAGGGTGCCGATCTACCGCTAGACCTGGCAAGTCCATCGTGCTCAAGGCATCCCTCCGGCGTCCTGAGCACGTTCTCCGGGGGATCACGAACACCGGTGACGGCGGTAGCTGTCAGAGGTGTGCAGTACGGTCCTGTCATGGCAGCCAAAATCGGTCTGACCCTCGATTGCGCGAACGCACAACTCCTCGCCGATTTAACGCACAACTCCTCGCCGATTTATGGAAGACGGCACTGGGCTATATCGACGAGCCGCCGCCTGCTCCCTTCAAGACCCGCGAGGAGTGGCTCGCGCAGTTTGACTTGCCGGAGGACGACTCCGAGGACGACGGGGCATGGCTCTGCGATCCCGACGACGTCGGCCCTCGCCTCTCCATCCTCAAGGTCCCCGAACCGAAGACGGCGAAGAACCGGCTTCATATCGACATTCGGGTGCCGGGACACGGCAGTGCCGGTGAGCGGTGGGCGCGGATCAAGGCTGAGTCTGAGCGGCTGGTGAAGGCGGGCGGGGCCGTCCCCGGCAGGAGTTCGACGGGCACCACGCTGTGATGGCCGACCCGGAGGGCAACGAGTTCTGCGTCGCCGCAGCCTCGACCTGAGGCTGGCAGAGCGCTGCTGTCACCGTCACCAATCCGTCGACGCCCCGTGGTGGCAGCTCGGGAGTCCGGCCGCTGTAGGCGGCCGGACTCTCCGAACCGAGTCGTGCCGTCAGGCGCGTTTCCCGGAACTATCGCGTCACTGCTGAACTACCTGTCAGGGACTGGTGATTTGGGCTTCGAGATCGGCGACGCGCCGGTCCTGGAAGCGGAGGTTGGAGCGGGCGGCCTTGAGTCGCTCGTCGAGGGTGCGGTTGTCGGCGGTCAACTGGCGGACCCTTTGCTTGAGGGTGGTGTTCTCGGTCGTGATCCGCTGGATGGCCTCCTCGGTCCACTCGGCTTGCAAGTCCCTTATATGGCCGAGGAGTTCATCGATTCGGGTGCGCTGGGCGAGGACCTCGGCCTGGGTAGCCTTGAGTGCGTCCTCAGCGTTCAGCGCGCGCTCGCGCCAGGTCGCCTCGCGCTCGTCATCCTGTTCGACGAGCGTCCGGGTCTTGCGATCACCTGCCTCGGCTATCGCCGTGGCGATGGCGGCCCGGGCCTCGGGGTTGGCATAGAGGAAGGTGCGTGAGACGTTCGCCCGCCGGGCGACAGCAGCGACGCTAACCTGGGCCTTCTCCCGTTGGAGCCGGACGATGGACTCGCGGACTCGTAGGAGGGCCATGTCGGTCCTGCTGCGGCGGGCTGCCAGGGCCGCGGCAGTGCGGGGTTCGGGGACGGTGTTCATGCGACGTCCTGTTCGGGGTCGGTGTCCTCGACTGTGCACGTATCGCTGTACTCGTCTGGCTCGGCACCGCCTGCCCGAGCGAGGTCGGATGCGCGGAAGAGTAGTCCTGGGGTTTACGCAGGTCTAGTAGCGCGTCGCTGCTTAATTGTGGCGTGTCTGGTGGGAGGCTGGCGTCTGGTGGGTTCCGCCTTCTCTTTTGCCGGACAGGACTGTTGTCATGGGTTCACAGAAGAAGCGACCGGTCAGGTTGACACCGCAGGATCGCGAGGAGCTGGTCCGGGTGACCACGACGGGCGTTCGTGGGGCCTCGATGATCATGCGGGCCCGGGTGCTGCTTGCACTGGACACCTCGGTGGGTGAGGTGGATTCCAAGGAGGTAATCGCGGCCCGGCTCGGCGTTTCCGGTGAGACGTTACGGCTGGTCGCCAAGCGTTTCGCCGAGACCGGTGGCGATGTGCACGCCACGATCGCGCGGAAGAAGCGCGACCTGCCACCGGTGCCCTCGCCGGTGACCGGCGAGGTCGAAGCCAGGCTGATCGCGATGGCGTGCTCACAGCCGCCCCAGGGCCGTACCCGGTGGTCGCTGCGGCTGCTGGAGAAGCACGTCGCGCCGGCCGAGGACATCCCCGATCTGGACCACTCCACCATCGGGCGGGTCTTAAAAAAACGGAACTGCGCCCTCACCTGAGAAAGTGCTGGACCATCCCGCCACGAGCGAACGCGGAGTTCGCGGCCCGGATGGAAGACGTGCCGGCCGTCTATGCCCGGCCCTACGACCCGGCACGTCCGGTGGTGTGCATGGACGAGAAGCCCTACCAGCTCCTCGATCATGTCCGCGACCCGCCCCCGGCCCGCCCCGGTCACGACGCCCGCCAGGACAGCGAGTACATCCGCCGCGGCACGTGCTCGATCTTCGTGTGGACCGAACCCCTGCGCGGGTGGCGCCGTGTTCAGGCACTGTCCCAGCGGACCCGGACCGACTGGGCCGGCCAGGTCAAGCAAGTGGACGACCACTCCGGCCATGGTCTTCAGCGAGACCCTGGACGTCCTGGCGGGCAACCGCCTCGCTGTGGCGATGCACGCGGGATTCGAAGATCCCACGAACATCGCCCTCATGACGTTCGCCGACCCTGCGGGGGCCACCTTCTACACGGACTGGCACGAAGCAGCCCTGGCCGTGGTCGCGCGGCTGCGCTTCGCCCAGGGACGCCGTCCCCACGACCCGCGGCTGCTGGGACTCGTGAAGCGCTTGTCCGCTGAGAGTGCATATTTTCGACAGCTCTGGGACACCTACGAGGTGCGGGGGCGGACCTACGAGGCGAAGCGTTTCCAACACCCCGTCGTCGGAGCTCTGGAACTGACCTACCAGGCCTTTGACGTCCGGGGCTCCGACGGTCAGCAGCTCGTGGTCTACCGCGCTGAGCGCGGCAGTCCTACCGAGGGCTCGCTCAGCCTGCTGGCCAGCCTCTCGGCGCCGTACGCCGCGGCGGGCGAATAGCGCACATTGTCCGTTTCGTGACCGATGCTTCGCGCAGGGTCACCACCTACCGCGGGAGGCCTCGACGTCGCCGCCGCGGACGCCCTCCATCAAAACGCCACACTCAACTCCTCCCGCCTCTCCGACGCCCTCGTCGACCTCCGCAGCCTGGCTCACCTCGCATCACGGGCGACGAGCAGTCCGCGACTTCCTCCAGCTGAGCCTAGGAAACCCAGCGCGGGCCGCCCCTGCTCAGCGCGGCGGACGGTGGGCGGGCAGGGGCTCGCGAGGCAAGAAGTGGTCACCGCGCTCGTGGCCCGGACCGTCGAGCACCTGTGGGGACGGTCCTGGGCCACTGCGCAGACCGACGAACCACGCCAGGCCTGGGCTGTGTCTCCTGTGCTCGGGCTGCTGCGTGGGTTGGCTCTCAGGTATCGAGGGTGGTGCGGGTCGCGCCTTCGAGCCGGGCCCGGCGCAGGGCGAGGAGGTCGTCGCGCAGCGCCGCGTCGAGGGCCACGTCGACGACGGTGAGTGCGAGGCTTTGGCGCCGTCGAGTACGGCGGCGTCGGCCTCCGGGGGGCCGCGGCGGCAGTGAAGTCGGCGTGGTGCGGCACGGCCTCGTCGCCGAGGACGGACACCAGCGTGTGGATGGCGGGAAGCACCTGCGAGACGTTGCCCATGTCCGTGGAGGCACCGCCCAGCACCCGGTCGGGGTCGAGCGTACGGCCCAGCCCGCAGAGGTTGCGGTTCCAGATCTCGGCGATGCCGGTGTGCGATGCCAGGGGGGCGTACGGGTGCTCGGTACGCCGGTGCGACCAGGGGCAGCCTGTGGCGACGGCACCGGCCTCGAAACAGGCGAGGACCCGGCGGCGCAGTTCACGCCACTCGTGAAGGTCGTAGGCGCGGACCTCGACCTGGACGACGGCCCGCTCCGGGATGATGTTGGTGGCCCGGCAGGTGTTGGAGGCGCGGAAGGTCGCTACAGCCTCATTGCCAGCGTCCCGGCCGCCGGCGCCCTGCGCCCGCTTCGCGACCCCGACGGGCCAGAGCTGGACGAGGACGACGGCAGCGAGGAATGACCGCCCGAGGCCCTGCGGTGGCGGAGCGGACCCACACACGCGTCCTCACGGGCGGACCGTGAGGCCGTCCAGGGTGAGGTCGAGCAGGCGCTCCGCTTGCTGTCGGTGTTCAGCACCCGCCGAGGTGAGGGCGATGCCTTCCAGGGCAGCGCCGATGTCGGTGGGCTGGATATCAGTGCGGATCGCCCCGGCGGCCGTGCAAGCATCCATGAGTGAGGTAATGGCGGCCTGGATCATTTCCCGGCTGTGACCATAAGGATTGCCTCCCGTCGCGGCGATGGCGCGCAGGGCGTCAATCATGCCGTACTTGGCGGTGACGTAGTCCAGGAACAGGCGTGTCCACGCGCGCAGGGCCTCTGCTGGCGGCTTCTGCGCAAGGAGAGCGGGAGCGGCATCGCACAGGCGGGCCACCTCGTTGCGGTAGACCGCCTCGATCAGGGCCTCGCGGGTGGGGAAGTTGCGGTACAGGGTCGCACTGCCCACGCCTGCTTCCTTGGCGATGCGTTCCAGGTGCGCATCCAGCCCCTCCGTCGTGAAGATGCGTGCAGCGGCCGTGAGGATCTTCTCCCTATTCCGCCGTGCGTCAGCCCGCAGCGGCCGAAGCGTTCCGTCAGTCATCAGTGCTCACCATCCCCTCCTCGAAGCCCTCCGAACTTGCTAACCGGATGCGCCCCCAGTTACGGTGGAGCCAACTGGGGGCACCTCCGGTTTCACTGTAGGTCACCGCACTGACCTGTGCACACCCCAAGAAAGGAAGCTGATCATGTCGGGCATCCAGGGCAAAGTGATCGCGATCACAGGTGCCAGCAGCGGCATCGGAGAGGCGACCGCGGCCTACCTCGCCGAAAAGGGCGCCCAGCTCGTGCTCGGAGCCCGGCGCGAGGACCGACTGAACGCCGTCGTGGACGGCATCACGGCGAAGGGCGGCACCGCCACCGGCGTCATCGTCGACGTCACCCGCCGCGAAGACCTCCAACGCCTGACGGACACGGCCCTCAACCAGTACGGCCGGCTCGACGTCCTCGTCTCCAAC
This sequence comes from Streptomyces sp. 5-10, assembly GCF_014712245.1. Taxonomy (NCBI): domain Bacteria; kingdom Bacillati; phylum Actinomycetota; class Actinomycetes; order Kitasatosporales; family Streptomycetaceae; genus Streptomyces; species Streptomyces sp. 5-10. The sequence goes on along the minus strand of NZ_JACVYG010000033.1, from coordinate 52,512 downwards.
GCAGGCACGATGGCCGTCTCGCCGTTTGACGACCTGCGCCAGGATGACTGGGACGCCATGGTCGCCACCCACATCACCGGCCTGCTCAACGGCATCGGGGCGGCTCTGCCCATCTTCCGCCAGCAGCGCATCGGCCACTTCGTCAACCTCGCCTCCACTGCGGCCTACGTCGTCATCCCTCCCCAGGCGGTCTACGCGGCCACCAAAACGGCGGTGAAGGTGCTCACCGAGGGCCTACGCCAGGAATCGGGACCCGACCTGCGCGTCACACTCGTCTCCCCCGGCTTCACCAACACCGAAGGCGTCGGCAAAGGAGCCAGCCCTGAAGCCGCGGCCGCGATGATCCAGCAGCGGGACGAGATCGCCATGCCGCCCTCGGCCGTCGCCTCCGCCATCGGCTACGCCATCGAACAACCCGACGGCGTCGATATCAGCGAGATTGTCGTCCGCCCCACCGTGCAAGCCTGATAGCGGCGAGTCGGGCTACTCGAAACCGCCCCCTGTCGGCAAACGAATGGCACCCTCAAGTGATCAACGCACCACCCACGGATGATCATGTGGTCGTGGAGGCACAGGTGCGTGACTACGGGTTTTCGCCAGCTCAGCAGGATGAGATCTGGAGACGCTGGCGTGAGGGGCAGTCGTTCAGCTTGATCGGGCGGGCGCTCGGGGCGCCGATGCAGCACGCCCGTCGCTTCCTGTACCAGAGCGGTGGCGTCCGCCTCACCCCGCAGCAGCGACCACCACGGCACGTGACCGGTGGCGAGCGCGAGGAGATATCCCGCGGTATCGCCGCCGGAGAATCTGCCCGGCAGTTGGCCAGGCGGCTGGGCCGATCACCTTCGACCGTCTCCCGCGAGATCGCCCGCAACGGCGGCCGGGACCGGTACCGTGCCGCGTCCGCCGATGCGACCGCCTACGCGCGTGGGCGTCGGCCCAAGCCGGCCAAGCTCGCCCAACGGCCCGCTCTGCGTGCGCTGGTGGAGGCCAAGCTGGCTCTGTGCCGGCCTCCGGAGCAGATCGCGGGCTGGCTGCGGCGCCAGTTCCCCGGCGATGCCTCCCTGCAGGTCTCACAGGAGGCGATCCATCTCTCGCTCTTCGACCCGCGCCGGCGTCAGGCGATCGACCGCAGCCTCGCCCAGCGGCTGCGGACCGCGCGGCCCGTGCGCCGCCCGAAGCTCGCCCGTCGGCCCACCGGGCGGGGCGTCATCCGCGGCATGGTGTCCATCACCGCCCGCCCCGCCGAGGTCGAGGACCGCAAGATCCCCGGCCCTTGGGAGGGAGGAGGCACACCCCATGATGGGCACCCGGCCTTCGGCCGTCGCCACACTCGTCGAGCGCACCAGCCGCTACACGGCCATCGTTGCGCTGCCGGACGGCATCAAGGCCGAGCAGGTCACTCCGCACCTCGCCAGGAGCCTCCTCGGCATCCCGCCCCAGCTACGACGAACGCTCACCTGGGACCGGGGCCGGGAGGGCCGAGCACCAGGCCATCACCGCCGAGACCGGGATGCCGGTCTACCTCTGCAAGCCGCGCAGCCCGTGGCAGCGCGGCACCAACGAGAACACCAACCGACTGCTGCGGCAGTACCTCCCGACTTGTATTGGGGGTAGCGGTGTTCGTGATCGGGTTGGCCGCCCGTAACGTGCCGCAGGACGCCGGGCAGGCTGACTCGAGTACCTCCTGCCGCCCGCAAGGGCTGGCTCTCTTTGGGTGTGTCGACCTGCCCGGTATCCGTTCGCGGCTTGACTCAACAGAGGCATGAGCATCGGCCACCCCACGTTTCTCGAAGTCGGGATGTCAGCTGCGGATTCCACCGACCCGACGTCCGAGAAGAGGACCGCCGATGATGCTGATCGGCATCGATCCGCACAAGTCGACCCACACTGCCACGGCCGTCGATCCCGGAACCAACCGTGATCAGGCATCGATCCGCATCGACGGGTCTTTGCAGGAGTACCAGCGCATGCTGGACTGGGTCCGCCAGTGGCCCCAGCGGCGATGGGCCGTCGAGAACGCCAGGGGCCTGGGACACCACCTGACGTCATGGCTGCTCGCTCGGGGAGAACAGGTCGTCGACGTCCCGCCCAGCGCCACGGCCCGTGTCCGTCAGCTCTCCCGCGCCCCCAGCACGCGACAGCCATGCTCCAACTCACAGCCTGAGAACACATCGCAGCTGGTCAACGTAGCGAGTAGGCTATCCTCTTACGCATTCAAACCTTGCGCATCCAGTGAAGGGCCATCAGGTGATTCTGATAATTGGCGCAACTGGGACGATTGGTAGCCTTCTGGCCCGCCGTCTCGCCGAAGGCGAAGTACCCTTTCGTGCTCTGGTGCGCCGAAAGGATGTGCCGATTGAAGGCGCTGAGACAGTCGTCGCCGATCTGGACGAGCCCAATAGCTTGCGGGGCGTTTTCGCCGGCATCGACCAGGTCTTCCTGAACACTGCCGGCACCAGCACCGACGAGGGACCTGTCATCGCTCAGCAGAAAGCCGCCATTGACGCGGCGGTGGCGGCCGGTGCGGAACACATCATCAAGGTGTCGGCACAGGGCACGGCCCCCGACTTGCCGATTCCGTTCGGAATGCACGCCAGCATCGAGAGGTATCTTACAGCCTCGGGACTCGCCGCTACAGTTTTGCGGCCAAGTAGTTTCATGCAGAACCTCGTCGGAGGAATTACAACCTTCACCGAAGAAGGTGAAATCTACGACACCTATTGCGGAGGGGCAGCCGCCTACGTTGATGCACGCGACATCGCCGATTGCGCCTACGCGGTGCTCACCGGCCGCGTGCCCCGGGGCGGCGTGCACACCCTCACCGGCCCTCAGGCGTTGACCGCAGCAGAGGTTGCGGCAGCCCTCTCCACAGCCCTGGACCGGCAGGTCGGAACGGTGCAGCCTACGTACAAGGAACTGGAGGAAATGTATCAGCAACTCGGGCTTGCGCAGCGATTCGCCCAACAGCTCACTGCCATGGCGAAGATCATCGCCGCAGGCGGTATTGCTGACGTCACCACCGCGGTCCGTGACCTCACCGGGAAGGCGCCTCGATCGCTAGAGACCTTCATCACCGATCATCGCGAAGCTCTGGAGAAAATCATACCCATCCGGCATCCCTGAGCCTGGATCCATCGCGCGATAGTCGGCTTGTGGAGGATGACATGTGAAGAGGTGCCTGCTGGCCCGGGGTTGATGGGAACTCCTACGCCCTCATCAGGGATCGCGTCTCTCGTTGTTGAAGCGGGCGAACCACACGCAGCGCCGCACACGCAGTAATGGCTCTGGTCCACTTCTTGGATGCCGTTGGTGATCTTCGCTCGGTGGTCAGTTCCAGGCGGCGGCGAGGGGTCGTTGGAAGTGGCTGTCGGGGCGGTTGCGGGTAGGCGTGGTTGTGCCCGGTGGGAAGCAGCTGCTGAGCCGGACAAGATTTGTGCCAGCAGCGGTGAGGACGTGCTGGACGTGTGTCTTCGCGGCGCCGCGGTAGCGGCAGTTGCGTAGGCCATGGGCGTGGACGGTCTCGGAGACGGTGGCCTCACATCCCGCGCGCATCGCGTAGCGGCGTTGCCATGCCTGGGTCTTCTGCTCGGCCCGGGCACGGGTCTGGATCTCCTGAACAGGCTGTGGCAGCAGGGTGATGTGACGGCCCTTGCCCTCCACGTTCCCGGTGCATTTGAGCCGGTCGGCGCACTCGCGGCAGGCTTTGCGGGGGAAGAGCACGGAGAAGCGGGCGTTGCCATCGGTGTGCGTGGGTTTCCAAGGCGGGCTGGTCACCCCATGCGGACAGGTCAGGGTCCGGTTCTCCCAGTCGACGCGGAAGTCGTGCTTGGTGAAGCCGGGATGCCCGCGATCGCCCCCGGGGATCGAGACGGACCGGGCCGACCAAGGTGATGCCCCAGTGCTGCGCGGCGTGATGGATGACGTCCGGGGTGACATAGCCGGAGTCGACCAGGTGCTCGTGGGGATGGAACCCGTCGTGCACCAGGGCGGCGTGGATGGTGTCGAGGGCGTCGATGTCCTGCTCTGGAGCGGGCTGGGTGGTCACCTGCACGATGACGCGCGGCATGTCTGCGTCGCAGGTCTCAGTCTGGTGGTCGCGGTAACCGATCCAGGACCGCTCGCCGGAAGTGGTGACCTTGCGGGAGTAGCGGGCCTCGACGTCATGCGGGGTGACGATCTCCATGCCGGCCCAGGGCACCCGGGCGGTCGCCGGGTCTGGGCGCCCGACTGCCTTGGCCGTGCCGGTGTTGCGGCGCGGGGTGTTCCGCCGGGACTGGCGGTCGCTGGTGTTCTTCGGCCCGCGCCAGCCGAGCCGGCCGTTCTCGTCCACCCAGTACTGCTGGACCCAGACCTGGCGGAGCGCCTGCACGCTTTTCAAGTGCCGTGCCCCGGGCGGCGCGTCGTCGCGGTAGACGGACCGGAGGATGTGCATGCCGTCCTCGCCGACCTCGAGTCACGTAGGCGACCCGTTCGTCCCCGCCCCGCGGAATCCGGTCGTAGCGCAACGGCCGCCCGTAGCGGTCACCCCACTCCGGCGTGATGATCTGGGACAACCACTCCTCCGCGTGCACAGCGAGGTCTTCCAGCGCCAACCGCAGGGTCTCGCCGACGAGTTCACCCCGATTGAGCTGCCTCACGGCCGCCAGGACATGTGTGGAGTCCGTCCGCAGCCGTCCCCAGCGCCGAACCAGTCCCGCTGCCGCAAGCCGCTCCACCATCACGGCCAGCAGACGGTCCGCCCGGTCCCCGACGGCCATCCGGTCACGGAACTCGCTCAGCACCGAGTAGTCGAAACCCGGATCATCAAGATCCATTCCGAGGCAATACTTCCAGTCCAGGCGGCACCGGACCGCTTCGGCTGCCCGCCGGTCACTGAGGTTCTCCGCATACTGCAGCACCGACACCAGCGCCAGCCGGGCCGGCGACAAGCCCTTACGGCCATCGGCCGGAAGCCAGTCCGCGAAGTCCTCGTCCACGAACAACTCGTCCAGCCGGTCCCGCACCCACATCGCCACTGTGCCCCGCGGATTGCTCGCCCGGGCCATCCGGACGGTCAACGGCGGAATCGCCTGCCCCGACACAGAACCCATCGCCACCGCGGCCACCTCCCGACCGCCGAACCGCCCCGCTCCCGCCAGCCGAGCACGCCCACACCCGAACCCGCCAGAAAACACGACGAGTTCACCCCACCGAGCGAAGATCACCAACGGCATCCTTCTTGTGGTCGCGTACGCAGTGTGACTGTTGATCTCGGTGTGATGAGGCGTGAGGTCGCCCGAAAATCGCCCTGCGGGAATGGGACGTGGCCTCACCATCGACACCGCCGAACGCTCAGCCCTGGAAGCCATGCTCGACACCTGCACCTGAGGAACCTCCCCGGCGCGCTGAGCCCTCGGCGCGCCGGTAGCACACCACCAAGTGGACCAGGCCGACGCTTCGGCGGGATCCATGCCCCTGGGCGGGCGGTGCGAAGTAGGTTCATCGTTCCGGGCTCGGGCTGGGAGGGGACAAAGTGGAGTTGACGCGTTTTCCTGATCTTGGGGATCTTGGGCCGTTGAGCGAGGTGGAGTGGCAGACGCTGCGGTCGTTGAACCGAGCGTGTGGGGATCTGCAGCAGGAGTGGGCGGCGGTCCGGGTCCAGTACGGCCGTGCCATGACGCGGGTGGAGGTGGCCGAGGGCTACACGGAGGACAGCGAGTTTCGGTACCACGCGGAGGCCATGGACGCAGTATGCGAACCCGCTGCCCATTACGAGCGGCGGATCAGCGAGATCACCTGGCGGTACGCAAGCGCGAGCGTGGTGCTCGGTATCACCGTCCTGGACCGGCTCGTCTCTGGTCGGCCGCCACTGAACCCGAGTGTGGTGAAGCGGCTCGCGTCCATCGAGCCCACCCTCGGCCAGATGCAGGAGGCGTTCTCCATTCCCTCGAGCTGGCTGCGTGCGGCCCGCGACACCAAGGAGCAGCAGTACGCCGAAGAGCAGCGTGAACTGCTGCTGGCGACCTTGAAGGGGGCCCACTACAACGTCACTCTGACCGTGGTCTCCGAGGAGGACATGGACCCGCTCTGGGAAAGCCTGTTGGAGCCCGTCCTGCGCCTGGCCGAGTCGTTACCATACGACATCTCCTGCTCGCTTTCACACCTGGGTACCCGTCAGCACGCCGGTTTGTGGTCCGACGTGCCGGTGGGCCATCGGCCAGGCGCAGGACGACAGGTCACCGGACTCCGGACCGTCCTGGACTGCCCTGCATCCGCCACTGCGGTGCGTCAGGGCCCGGACACTGGCGACGGTCTGGCTTGGCTCCTCCATCTGTGCCCCACTCACACCGAGGCGCTTACCTCGTGGCCCGGTGCATGCACAGACACCGCTGGGCTCAGACTGGAATGCGGAAGAGTCATCGAATACCGCACCACCGAACAGCTGCTGCAATCCCACGCCGACCTGTGGCTTACCGGATTGACGGGCCTGCGGCCGGAAATCCCCGAGAGGACCTGGGCTGACCTCCTCGAGCAGGCCCACCAGGTATTGAGCAGCCGGCTCGATGACCATGACACCGATGTGGACAGTCCACTGGCGAGCGTGGAGATGATGGTAGACATCGCACACCGGTATGCCGCCGAAGGCGATCTCCAGCAGGCCACCGTCGCCCTCGGCTACGCCGAAAGCCTCGCCCTCCGGTTTGACGCCTGAGCCGGGGGGCTTCGGCGCTTCCAGCGCCGTTGGCGTTCATCGCTCGTGTGCCGAGCGCGAGCCGGAGGCCAGGCCGGTGGATACGGTGCGACCACTGCAGGTGTCGATGGCTCGTTTGGGGCCATTCACGCGGCGGCCGGGCCGGCCTCCTTGCCGGGGTCCGCGTCCTGCTCCGTGGAGGCCGGTGGGGTGCCGGTGTTCTCCGGGTCGCCCCCGGTCGCGGTGCCGCTCTCGGCTGCCAGGGTGTTCGGGGCGGGGGCGGAGCGGTCGTCGAGGCGGCGCTCTGCCTTCCGCTATCCGCGATCGCGGCAGTTCGGTGCGGAACAGCTCCGGTCGCACCGCACGCGTCTACGAGAAGCGCAACTACTCCGGCCGGTGGGTGTGCGTCACCAAGAGCGGCGGATCGACCACGATCTACGCGGCTACAATCTCAACGATCAGACTTGCTATTTGCGTATCAACCGCAACGACTGCGGCTGACGGTGCTCGAGCCCCATGGGGCCTCGCCCAGGACCTAGCCCCGGCGGGTACGGCTCGGGCTGTCGGCGGCGGGTGAATCGTGTCCCACTTTGGTCGGGTGAAAAGTGACCCAGTTTGGGATGGTTCAGTCGTTGTCGGTTCGGTCGGTGGGGACGCGTCCGAGTTCGCGTCCGCGCATGCGGTAGGAGTTTCCTTTGAGGGAGTGGACCTCGGCGTGGTGGACGAGGCGGTCGATCATGGCGGCGGCCACGGTCTCGTCTCCGAAGACCTTTCCCCAGCGATCTGGGGCTGGCACTTGTTCCCTCACAAGAGTTGTTGCTGCCACCTGGCCGTATCCCGTTCCTGGGGTCCTCGTTGGTTCTCGCGGCGGCCCTGTTTTCCAGGTGCTGCCTTGAGGGTTGAGGTGCGAGGAAGGGTGCCGGTGGCCGAGGCGAGATTCCAGGTCATCGCGGGCGGGGCTGTTCCGGAAGAGCCTCTGGCGATGGACCCGTGGCAGTTCCAGGCCGTGTGTGTTGAGGCGTTCGTCGCCTCGTGGCGAGCCCGCGGGTTCAGTCCGGTGACCATCGACAACGACGTCGGCCTGTTGGAGCGGACTCTGGTGGCGTTGGGGCGGCCCGCGTGGGAGGTGACGCCGGGGGACATCGACCGTGTGGTCGGCGACCTGGCGGTGAAGGGCCGGGCGACCTCGACACGGTGCGAGTATGTGCAGATCTTCAAGGGGTTCCACCGGTTTCTGCAGGCCCGTAAGTCGGCTGAGATCGAGGCGGCGTTCGGCGTCCGGCTGGTCTGCCCGGTCGATGAGTTCAATGCCTCCCGGCATGACGGCGACGACTCTCCCGCCCTGGTGCCGCCGCCGACACCGGAGCGGGTGGCTGAGTTCTTCGACTTCATGAAGCAGCGGATCGCGACCGCGAGGAAGTACGGGCCCGCCGCCCGGGACTATGCGATGTTCCGGACCCTGTATCACGCCGGGCTTCGCTCGGAGGAGGCATCGCTGCTGGAGAGGGCGGATGTGCACTTCAGCCGCGGCCCGTTCGGCAAGCTCCACGTCCGTTTCGGCAAAGGGGCTCACACCTCTGGGCCGCGGCCGCGCTGGGTGCCCATGCTCGACGGCCTGGACCTGGTGCTGCGGCAGCGAAGGTGACAGGCCCGTCCTGCGGCAAAGGCCGTGTGCTCCAGCCGGACACCGGCCGGTGCATCACCTGCTCGCGCGTCTGCGGACAGTGCGGCCATCCCGTCCGCTCGCCCCAGAACCGCCTGTGCCGGGAATGCCGCCGCCGCGGCGACCGGCTCGCAGTCAGTCCCCAATGCGGCAAGTTGGGCTATCTCCGTGAGACGACCGGGTGGTGCGGCCATTGCTCCCGGCCCCGGCCGGGCAAGCAGCCGCCGCGAGTCTGCCGAGAATGCGGGGCCCTTCGCCGGCATGCCGGTCTGGGGCTCTGCTCGGCCTGTTGGCAGAAGCACCCCGACCGCCCCTTCGTCCGCGGCGAACGTCTCCGCGAGCGACTCACCGACCCGCCCGCGTGGCTCGACGACTTCGTCACGCATGTTGCCGCCCGCAACTGCGTCGCCCGGGCTTGCGGGTTCATCGCCCGCCTGGACCGGCTTCTGCATGACGGCCAGCCTCATTCGCCCCAGGCTCTTCTGGAGCGGTCGCGCAGGGCCGGGCGGTCGATGGGCTCCTTCGCCCGCGCGCTTGAGGACTTCTTCACCCAGCGCGGCCTGGCCCTGCCCACCGACCAGGCCGAACGGCTCGCAGCCGGGCGGCGCAAGCGCCGCGTCGACGCTGTCCCCGAGCCTCTCAGGCCGGCCGTCATCGCCTTCGATGCCGCCCGGATGCGATCCCAGGACCGGGCCCGACGCGCCGGCACCCGGCCCCGCAGCGACCACACCCTGGAGACGGCTCTGGCCATCATGCGCGACCTGGCCGACTTCCTTGTGAACCAGCGCGGCAAGGACGACTGGGCGCTGGTGGACGTGCACGACGTCGAGGCATTCCTGGCCACCTTGCCCAAGGGCCGCAAGCGGCGGCTGACCGTGCTGCGGCAGTTCTTCCGCTTCGCCCGCGCGCAGCACATCGTGCTGGTCGACCCGACTCGCACCCTGACCGCGAAGGAGCCCAGCGGCTTCCGCGGCCGGACTCTCACCCTGGGTCAGCAGCGGGCCATTTTCCGGCGCTGGACCACCGACCAGCGCGTTCACCCGCACGAAGCCCTGACGGGCATGCTCGCCTTGCTGCACGGCGCCTGCAGTTCGGAAGTCCGCATGCTCCGGATCGAGGACATCGACGAAGCGGCACAGACCGTCGGGCTCGGCAGACGACCCCATCCCGTCCCACTGGACCCCGCCTCCTGGACCGTGCTGGAACGGTGCCTGGCCCATCGCGAGGCATGGCCGACGACCAACCCTCACGTGATAGTCACCAAAGGAACAAAGACCGGGCGAAGCCCGGCCTCCGCTGCCTATCTTTCCCACGTCCTCGACGATTGCGGATACCCGCCCCGGATGATCCGCAGCACCCGTCTCGTGGACCTCGTGAACACCATGGATCCCAAGCTCGTCGCGGCGGCCTTCGGCATGAACGCCCAGGGCGTGCTGGCCTATCTCGCCGACCGTATCGATCCCGGGCGCCTGCCGAACCCGTGAAGTTTCGGCAGCACCTTGCACGAGTTCGCCGGAACATGTGCGCCTTGCCGAAGGATTCGTTGGAGGCGATGGCGACGCTGTTCTTCTCCTCGCGCTCGGTCAGTACCTGGAAGAGCAGTTCGGCGGTTCGTGCCGGTCGAGTTCCATGGGGCTACACGTCGGTATCCGACCTCGGCTGGTTGGAGACACTCCCGAGTCTGCGATCTGTACTCCTCACTGACGATCAGCCCATCGCCCCTGAGGACTTACGACCGCTCGTGCCCGCGCATGTGGAAGTCGCGTATGCCCCCTGAATAGCGACTGCTGCCGAACCCTCGACCTGAGGCCGACGACAGCAGGACCGACCCGCGGTACTGTCCAGTGCGGCCACGGCCGGTCCGGCACACAAGCGAGCCCTGATCCTGATCGTCATACCGGGCTGGGGGAGCCGGGGCGTCGGATGTCGGCGTACAGGCGGGGCCCGTACTCCCGGCTCCGCGACCCGCCGTACTGGCCGGACGCCGGAGGTCGCCCACAGCTCATCCAGCCGGGACATCACCGCTGCCGCGGTTTCTTCATCCCGGGCCGTGATGTCCAGGACCACCAAGCCGGGCTCGGACACGTGCGCCTCGTCGATACTGTCCATGCCTGATGCGACACCGCTGGAGTCGGCCCGGTTCGCCAGCGGCATGCACGCCACTCGTATGAGCGACCTGTGCCGGGGCGAGAGCCTACGAGCCGGACGGCTCGGCCGCGAGGTCCCTCGCGGCCGCAGTGTGGCAGGAGACCGAGCTGCTGCTGTGGAAGCCGCCGACGGCGTGGTTCAGCGTCAACGCCTTCTTCATCCCCGACGGGGCGGGGGCGCCGGCTGAGGAACTGGTACGTGAACTTCGAGCGCCCCACCGTCCGGACCGGCGACGGGTTCGACACCTTCGACCTCACCGTGGACGTGGTCGTCGCCCCCGACCTGACCAGCTGGCAGTGGAAGGACGAAGACGAGTACGCGCACGTGCGGCGGCTCGGCATCGTCACCGACACCGAGCACCAGGCCGTGGACGCCGCTCGCGACCAGGCTCTCGCGATGCTCGAGGAACGCTCCGGCCCGTTCGCCGACGCCGCCGCTTGGTCGGCCTGGCGGTGGAACCCAACCTGGCCCGCCCCGCAACTTCCGCGCCCCACGACGGCTCCGCAGAGGGTCGCACCGACAGACGGCTGAACCGTCGGCTGGACGATTGCCTCCAGCGTAGGGCCGAAGGTGTGACCGGAGGTGGGAGCCCCCGCTGTTCCGTGGCGAGCGAAGCGCTGCTGCTTGGCCAGTGCGGATCGAGGAAACTCTGGTCGTCCGGTGACCGGGATGGCAGGCTCTGCCTCCACGAGGGGAGTGCCGCGATGACCGAGATGCCGGAGACGGAACGCGAGGAATGCGCCGACTGCTTCGCCCAGCCGGACCCCGACAACACCCGCGTCACGTACGCGATGAAAGACGGTGGGATTCACGAAATCTGGCACACGCCGGACTGTCCAGAGCTTACGATCATGCGGATCAACTTTGAGGAAGGGCACAAGCAAGTCCTAGAACAGGACGCCTGGGCCAAGGGCGTCTTCCCCGCCGCGCACGAGCGGCTCAAGCAGACCGCCGCTGCCATGTCCGGTGACACCGCTGCTCAGCCGTTTGTCGCCGCTTTGACCGAGCTGGTCCAGGCGCAGGCGGACAACCTCGTCGGCTTCGTCGCTCTGCACCGCTGGGCAGAGATCCTCGAACGACACTTCCCGCCGGACCTCCCCGACCCCGGCCGCACCTCCGAATAGCTGCACGATGGGGCACACAGCACCGGCTCCGGAGCTTCTGCGGAAGTCCGCGCCCGCGTGAGCTCGGGCGCAGGGCCAGGTCCTGGGGTTTCCCTGGACAAGTCCGCGTGTCGGTGGCGGCTGGAACGCTGGAGGGATGAACGGCGATGAGCACTTGCTGCGTGGCCGGGGCTACGGCTGTGACCACGACGACCCCGACCCGGGGCCGCTCCCGCACCAGACCTACGCCGCGCTCATAGGCGGGCCGCTGGATGGGTTGCTGCTGGACATCACCGGTTGGCGGCCCGGGGAAGTCGATGGTGGCGCCGCCCTGCCCACCGAGCTCGGTCAATTTCCCGGCGGGCGGTCGCTGTATGACCCGCGCCCTGGCGAGCCTCGCACACCGGGCCCAGGTGTGATCTGCCGCTTCTACTACTCTGGCGACACGCCCTGACCGACGCCCCGACTACGGCAGGTCAGCGGTCGGTTGGTCTGCCTGAACCTCCGGCTACGGCCTGCCATCCTTGGGTGGTGCTACTCGCTGATCACGAACATCGCATCACATTGCGTCCGCTGCGCTATCAGTTCCCGGTGGTCAGCGGAGACCAGTATGACGACAATTGGCTGGTCACCGGGGGTGAGGTGACCACGCCCGAGGGCAGTTGGTCCTTCGCTGACCCCTGCCTCCTGACCGATGAGGCACGCCAGATCTCGCCGTGGCTGCGCGCCGTCGGTGGAGCAACGTTGGCGTGCACACAGCCGGACCTGCACTTCCTGGAGCCCATTCTGTCCTTCAGCCACACTGGCTCGGGCCTCATGCGGGTCCATCTCTCTCAGGAGGCGGCGCCCCCGTGGCTGGATGGCGATGAGCGCTTGGACGAGTACGTCATCGAGATCAAGGCCACCGTTGCGGGCCTGCGCCAGGCGGCGGACGAATGGGATCGTTGCCTGGCCCCGTTCCCACCGCGCTGAGGATGCTCTATGCCCTATCACCTGCGCTTCTTCTTCGAGGCCGGCGTTCCGCACACCCCTTTGTGGCCAGACGACATCGACAGTCTTCACGGTTCCCCCTGCGAGCTGGAACGACTGCCTATCAGCACGGCCACGCGGGAGGAGCTGGCAAGACTGTGCGAGTGGTACCAGTCGTCCATCGACTGGGAGTACCCATCGGGCCCGTCGCCGTTCACCGAGGAGCAATGGGCCCTGTTCAGGCAGCAGGCGGACGCAGCACTGGAGGCGCTACGCCGCGAACTGGGTAGCGGCTGGATAGTGGAGGACCGTCGCGACGCTGGTGACATTGAGTGGTGTGCATCGTGAAGTCGCAGGCCACGGGTCTGGTGTGAATGGCGAGTTGGGTGCTCGCGCCGGTCGGCGGCCGATGACCATGGCGTAGATCATTGGGCGCATCCGGTTCCGCCCGGGTCAAGCTGGCCGATTCCTGGTCGCCGAGGGGGTGGTCGACGACATCAGCCACGAGGGCCTTCGGGCTCTGCTCCGTGAGGAGGGCGTGTCGTTTCGACGTATAAGACGGTGTCCTATGTGGTGAGGTCGTGGTTGGGCTCACCTGGGTGCGGGATTGCGAAGTTTGGCTCTGTTCCTACGCCCGAGACCGCGGAGCTGTCGCCCCCTCCATCAACGGTGCGTCCACAGGGCGCTCTGAGAGGAAGACACACCTGGTTGAGGGGCCAACGCTCAGCCGTCGCGCCGCGAGAAGCGATGGCTGGCCAGACATCGCGGAAGCCCGAAGAGCGTGGGGGCGGGTCGTTCTCGAATCTGGTGACAGTCCGCAGGACGGGTGGCGGGACGGGTCACGGCAGTAACTGCGCGGCGGATCGTTCGGTCCCCTTCCCAGCGCGGTGGGAGAGATCTGTTTCGGAGGGTGCTGGTTCGTTTTATGCTGTCGCTCGCTCGAAGGTGAGCGGGCCCCGACGCGGGTGGCCGGGGGCGGGAAAGGGTTGTGACCGCCCGGAGACACCGCTGCGTGGAGGCAGTTGACGATGCGTCGTGGGTGGCAGACCCAACAAGGGGGAAAGTCGGCATGTCCCAACCGGGCTCTGGTCGACCCGAAGTCCGGCCGATGAGTGGCCGACAGGAAGCAAAGTGGCTGGCAACTCCGCCGACGCAGCGGGCACTTGGGCCCGGTGATCCTGCCGAGATCGGGCCGTATCGGCTGGAGGGCGTTCTTGGCGCGGGTGGGATGGGCCGGGTCTTTCTGGGACGTACCCCTGCGGGGAGCGCGGTGGCGGTCAAGGTCGTGCACCGCGAGTACGCGGGCGATGTGTCCTTCCGTAAGCGGTTCGAGCAGGAAGTGGCCGCGGCCCGGCGGGTTCAGGGCCTGTATACGGTGCCGGTGGTCGATGCGGATCTGTCGGCTGATGAGCCGTGGCTGGCCACGGCGTACCTTCCCGGGCCGTCCTTGCAGCATGCGGTGGCCGAGGAGGGGCCGTTGCCGGTCGAGGCGGTGCTGGGGCTGGTTGCCAGGGTGGCGGAGGCTTTGCAGTCCATCCACGCGGCCGATGTGATTCACCGCGATCTGAAGCCGTCGAACATCATCCTCACCGCGGACGGGCCGAAGGTCATCGATTTCGGTATCGCCCGTGCCGCGGATGTCACGTCGGTGACCGGCACCGGGATGCGTACCGGAACACCAGCGTATATGGCACCGGAATACATCAGGGGGCAGGACGTCACCGAAGCGGGCGACGTGTTCGCGCTCGGGGTCGTCGCCCACTTCGCCGCCACCGGGCAACTGGCCTTCGGCGGCGCCGGTCATCACAGCGTTACCTACCGCATCCTGGAGCAGGCTCCCGACCTGGACGGCTGCCCCGAGCCCGTACGGACCATCGCCGCCGGCTGCCTGGAGAAGGACCCCGACCAGCGGCCGACCCCGGCCGAAGTCATCGCGCAGTGCCGCCGGACCTCCACCAGTGGCATCGCCGCCGCCGACACACTCACCGCCGCCTCCTCCTCGGCGCCTGAACCCGCGTCAGTGCCCGGCCCGCCCGCCGCACCTGGTCCACTGGTCGCACCGGGCTCGCCCGACGCCGCCACATCGCCGGCCCCGTCGCCGGCAGCGGCGCTGCCGACCATGCGCGACGCGGCATGGGCCGCCGCCCCCACAACTCCCGCGGCCCCACCCGGCCCAGGCACGCCGCCAGACTCTCCGAGCCCGAATCCCGATACCGCACCCGCCTCGCGAGGACCCCTGCTGATGGCCGGACTCGGGGTCGGCGCTCTTATCGTCGTCAGCGTCCTGCTGGCCCTCTACCTGCCGTCCGCCCCCAACCGCGGCGGTCCCTATCCCTCGGTCAAGCCCGAGGCTTCCCTCGTCGGCGGGTCATCCAGCTCGTTCACCGATGTGGCGTTCAGCCCGGACGGTAAGACACTCGCCACCAGCGCCAACGACGGCACGGTGCGGCTGTGGAACGTCGCCAGCCGCAAGCCGAGTGCCACCCTCACCCCACGCGAGAAGTCCCCCGACGAGGTGGTCACCATCGACAGCGTGGCGTTCAGCCCCGACGGCAAGCTCCTGGCCACAGGGCGCGACGGCGAGGTGGGGCTGTGGGACGTCGCCAAGCGCCGTCAGGTCCACGTCTTCAACGAATCCGGTGTCATCAACAGCGTGGCGTTCAGCCCCGACGGCAAGCTCCTCGCCACAGGGGGTGAGCTCGGCGATGTGAAGCTGTGGGACGCCGACAGCCGCAAGGACAAGGAAGTCGCTGTCCTCGACCACAAGACGGACAACATTGACGCGGTGGCGTTCAGCCCGGATGGCAAGACACTCGCCTCGGCGGGCCACAACACCAACGACAGCCCCGATGGCACGGCGGTGCTATGGGACGTGCACAGCCGCAAACCACGCGCCACCCTCAAGCCCGGCGGATCACTCTCCACCGTGGCGTTCAGCCCGGACAGCAAGACACTCGCCACCTCCGGCGTTGCGGAAAAGGTGAGGCTGTGGAGTGTGGCAAACGGCCGCCAGAGAGCTTCTTTTGACAACTCCTCCGCCGGATCGTCGGGTGGTGAGGACATGGCGTTCAGCCCGGACGGCAAGACACTCGCCACCCCTTCCTACGACGGGGTGTGGCTGTGGGACGTGGCCGGTCGCGAACCGCGCGCCCGTCTGTCGAGCAAGACGGACACGGACAAGACGAACGGCGCGGAAGACGTGGCCTTCAGCCCACGCGGAGGGCTCATTGCAGGTACCGGCGCCGAGCGCCCGGTGCAGCTGTGGAAAACCCCCTGAGAGGACGTTAAGTCCGATCTTCCTCGGTTCGTGATCGCTCGATCGGGGGACTGATCGCCGCCGAGAACGCCTGTTGGACATGTCCATGATGAGATGCGGGACATGGAGAGAGTGCCGTACCCAAGCGACTTATCGGACGAGCAGTGGGCGTTGATCGAGCCGATGATCACGGCCTGGAAGCAGGAGAGGGTGGCACGGTCGGCGACCGGGGATCCCGGGGCCCTGTGATCTGCGGGAGGTCGTGAACGCGATCTTCTATCAGAACCGGACGGGATGCCAGTGGCGCTACCTCCCTCATGATCTGCCGTCCTGGTCGGCGGTGTTCTACTACTTCGGCCTGTGGCGCGAGGACGGGCTCGACCAGCGGATCTCCGAACTCCTGCGCTGCCAGCTACGGGAGAGAGCGCGGCGATTAGAGGACCCGTCCGTCGTGATCATCGACACCCAGTCCGTCCGCGCGGCCGCGGGTGTCCCGAAGACCACGACGGGACTGGACGCCAACAAGAAGGTCTCGGGCCGCAAGCGGGGACTGGCCGTCGACGTTCTGGGGCTGGTCATCGGCGTGGTGGTGCTGGCCGCCTCCGCCCACGACAACGCCGCCGGCACCGCCATGCTCGACCAGGCCGCCGAGAAATGCGGGATGCGTCTGGAGAAGGGCCCTGGTGGACCAGGGCTTCAAGGATGAGGTCCTCATCCACGGCGCCCTGCTGGACATCGATGTTGAGGTCGTGCGCCGCAACCCCGAAGACCGGGGCAAAGGCTTCGTCCCGCAACCGAAGCGGTGGATCGTGGAGCAGGTCAACGGCACGTTGATGCTGCACCGCCGCCTGGCCCGTGAGTACGACCACCGGCCGGACACCTCCGCTTCGCGCGTTTACTGGGCCTCCATCGCGAACATGGCCCGCCGCCTCACCACACCGAGTCCGGCCTGGCGCGACACTCTCAGGCTGGCCGCGTGAACATCACCGAGCTCCTGGCAGACCTTCAGGTCCAGCACGACGAGACCGCAGCACGGGCCGGTGAACTACGCGACCAGATTGAGCAGTTGACCGCCGCCCTGGCTGAGACCGAAACGCGACTCGCGGACCTGGCCACCACCCGGAAGGTCATCACCGAACGCGTCCCGCCCGGGACCGAGCCCGATCAGCCCGAGACGAACACCGCCTACCAGGCCATCGTGAACGCCTTCAACCAGCACCCCGACCAGGAGTTCCGAGCCCGCGAGCTGCACGAACTCCTCGGCATGCCCACCGACGAGGCATCCGTCAACGTCACCCGCGCCCGCCTCGGACGCCTCACCCGCCAAGGCTTCCTCACCCAGCCCGGACGAGGCCGCTACCAGAAACGGACTTAACGTCCTCTCAGTCCGCCCCCAGGATCAGGACACCATGCTGGAACGCGTACGCATCGAGCAGGCCACGGACGAGTGGAAAGACCGCTACGCAGCCCGCGCAGGCGTGGAAGGCACCATCCACCAGGCCGTCTCGACCACGGGAGCCCGCCGGACACGCTATGTGTGCCTGGCCAAAACACACCTCGCGCACGTTCTCACCGCAGCAGCAATCAACCTGATCCTTCTGGATGCCTGGTGGAACGACACCCCACTCGCCCGCACACGCACGTCACGACTGACTGCCCTCGCCCTTGCCGCATGAGCGAATTAGGCAACGGGGTCCTCGACGGCTTCTACAACCCCCGCCGCATTCAGAAACGGCTCGGCTACCTCAGCCCGATCGAGTTCGAGGAGAAGCACTACGCCGACCAGGCAGCGGCCGAACCAGTGAACCTGAAAGCACGTCAACACGCCCTGACCAGCTAATCAGCCACACCCGCACAGCGGGGGAACCTCACCTCGACACTGCCCTGCTCGGGTGGTCGGCACCTGAAGACGGCGAGTCGGCGAGGTCCGCGGCGGGTGACGACCGACGGTGTCCTCCGAGGTCGCAGGCGCTGGGTCAGCCGGAGGATGCGAAATGGGCTCGGTACGGTTCAGGCGTATCGCCGCATATGGCCTGGCCTGACGCCGCGGTGACGTGGTTTATTCCGGTTCAGCGGTAGGGCCGCTTTTTGGTGTGGAAGACGTCCTGGGATGTCACTGCGATCCAGAGTTCGGCGATGTCGCGTGAGCTTTTCAGGTTCCGGCCGGTGGCTGCCTCGATCTGGCGCAGCCGGTAGCCGAGGGTCTGTCGGTGGATGTTGAGCTCGTCCGCGGTCTTCTGCCAGCTTCTGTCATTGGCCAGGTAGGCGACCAGTGTGTGGAGAAGTGTGCTGTTGCCTTCCTTGGTGAGGGTCCCCAAGACAGCGTTCACGATCTCGGAGGCGCTGTCGCTGTCCCTGGGCAGGACGGAACCCCGGACCTGCTCGTAATGGGTGTGGGTGCCAGGCTTTCGAGGGGCGGCGGTCAGGGCCCAGACGGCTTGGTGGACGGCCTCGTCGATCTGACTCATGGTGGTGAAGGGGCGGGAGATGCCGATGAACACGCCCAGGGGTGCCGCGGCGGCAACCGCGGTGTCCACGGCGCCGCGGTTGATACAGCACACCACATGATCGGACATCCGGTGGGGGAGGTGGTTGACACCGGCCGCGTGAAGGAGGATGAGCAGGTCGTTCGGCGTGTCGGTGGCTGTCGCCAGCACGACCATCTCGTCTTCGACCAGGCCCAGCTGCCTGGCCTGCTCCGAGAGGACGGCGATGGGCATCTGGCCGCTTAGTGCCTGCGAGACCACGTGTTCGCCCCGTGCGACCGTCAGCATGAACGTCGACAGCTCGTTGTTCACGGCTGCGGTGACGGCCTGTTTGAGGTGGGCGAGGGAGAAAGCTTCCAGCATACGTGTGCCGTGCTCCTCGACCATGAGTATGGCCTGGCGGGCGGCGTTCAGCTCCCACGTCCTGAGGTGTCCGGACACCTGGTCCGGCGGCCGCTGGGTGGCTGCGGCCGTGCCCTGCACCGAGACTCAGGTACGTCAGACTCTGGAGAATCTGGCGACCGTGCTTTCCTCGTTCGGCTGCGGTCTGGACAACATCGTGAGCATGAACGTGTTCGTCTCCGACCCGGAGACGTACAAGGTGTTCCAGTCGGTGAGGCCGCAGGTCCTGACCGCGCCGTATCCCGCATCTACCGCGATCGGAGCCGGCCGTCTCCTGGCGGACGGCATGCGGATCGAGATCAACGCGATCGCCTGCACAGGCGCGCGCCGCGTGCCCGTACAGCCGACGAATGCGGTCTCGGCCGCGGCCGTGGCAGCAGGAATATCCGGACGGTAGCTGTGACGTCGATCGGCGTCATCGACGACGCCCCACAGGGCAGCTTTCACCGCAAACTGCTGATCGCATGTTGCGGCGGTCCCTTCCTTGACGGCTACATCCTGAGCCTCATCGGTGTCGCGCTCATCGGTTTCGCCGAGGACATCCCGGTCAGCCCGGTCGAGCAGGGACTGATCGGCGCAGCCGCCCTGGTCGGCATCTTCTTCGGCGCTACGGTCTTCGGCTCCCTTACGGACAAGATCGGCCGCGAGAAGATGTACGCACTCGATCTCACGGTGCTGGTCGTCGCCTGCGCGCTGTCAGCGTTCGTCACGGCTCCCTGGCAGCTGATCGTTCTGCGGGTGATTCTCGGGCTGGCCGTCGGAGCCGACTACCCCATCGCGACATCCCTGCTGACCGAGTTCACGCCCAGTAAGACTCGCGGCTGGATGATCGGCCTGTCGGGGTTTGCCTGGTCCGTGGGCGCGATGGGCGCCTTCGCCGTCGGCTACGCCGTGGTGAGCATCTCGGGCGGCTACCACCTGTGGCGGTGGCTGCTGTTCAGCGGAGCCGTCGCCGGTGTCCTGGTCGTCCTCATGCGCAGGGGCATCCCGGAGTCACCGCGCTGGCTGCTCAGCAAGGGGCGCGTGAAGGAAGCCGAAGACGTGATCCAGGCCGTCTACGGCAAGACTGTCGACCTCAGCAGCCTGGAGGACGACTCCGCCCGGGCGACTGCCGCCGTGTCGTCGCCCTGGACGAACTTGCGGGCGATCGCCCGTGGCGGCTACCTCAAGCGCACGGTGATGTGTGGCGTGCTGTATTTCGCTCAGATCACCCCTCAGTACGCCCTCTACACCTTCGGCGGCACCATCCTCGTGGCGGCCGGCATCAGCGGCGCACAGGCCGCGACGCTGGGAGAGCTGCTGATGGCGGCGCTGTTCGCGGCCGGAGTCATACCCGCACTGAAGTTGGTGGACATCTGGGGACGACGCCCGATGTCTGTCGTCCCCTTCGCCCTGATGGCGCTTCCCCTGGCAGCGCTCGGGCTGTGGGCCGGCGCCCCGGCATGGTTCGTCGTCTCGGCGTTCGCGTTCTACGCGCTGGTCTCCGGCGGCCCAAGCATCCTCGAGTGGATCTATCCCAACGAGCTGTTCCCGACCGAAATCCGGGCAACCGCAGTTGGCGCGGCCGTGGGCATCAGCCGAATCGGAGCCGCCACCGGCACCTAGAGCCGGATGCTCGGAAATCGGGCCCGTCCGGTTCGGAGGGAGGCCGAGCGGAAAAGGCCCTGTCCGGCAGGGACCTCGCCGCTCGGCCGACCCTACCCGCACCCTGCTCGACGAATGGGCCTACCACCGGCCCCACACCTCAGACAGCGAACGGCAGGCAGCATTACCCGGCTGGCTGGACTGGTACAACTACCACCGACCCCACGCCGGCATCGGCGGCCACACCCCAGCCAGCCGCGTCACCAACCTGTCCGGTCGGCACACCTAGCGCGACACGAACCGAGCTAGTAACGCCTGGACCTCGTAGACGTCGACGCCCTCGGCGAAGGTACTCTTGGTCGGTTCGGTGAAGCTGGCGGTCCAGATATGGAGGGTCGCGTCGGAGTCGAAGGGGTTCCTCGCCATGACACAGAAGTGCGAGACGCTGCGATACGGAATCGAGTGGTACTCCGACTTCCTCCCGGTGACGCCCGTCGCGTAGATGAGAATTAGCCGCAGGTCGGTGAAGAGGATGGTGTCGTGAAGCAGCCGGTGCGCGGCGTGGAGTTGCTCGCCGTCACCGAGTAGGCGCGTGTACTCCTGCCGGGCTTGAGCCGGGTCGATGGTGTGCATGGTGTCGGGCGGTGTCATCTCGTACTTCCTCAACTGTATTGATCTCGTGTCCGGGTGGGGCGTTCGCTATGGACTGACGCCCCACCCGGCTACATCGGTCCCTGGTTGATCTCGGGTACGAGAGAGTCGGAGATGGACTCCGACACCTGGTCAAGAAGCCCGCTGGCGGCGAGCTGATCGAGGCCCAGCAGACCTACAACAGGTCATCCGAGGCGTCCATGCCGTGTGCGAACGGGCCAACTTGCTGCTCGAGATCACTTTCAAGGCGCTATTCTGGGTCAAGGCCTCGATTCCACGTGACCCATCGGCTTGGACTGGGTGGCGAGTGCGGCGACGGCGTCGGGCCAGGCGGTGTCGCCCGGGTCAAGCTGAGTGCGCAGGTATGCCCACACCATGGCACGCAGGGTCGCGACGCGTTCGGGGTTTTCGTCCGGGGTCTCGATTTCGTTGGCGTCGTAGGAGGACACGCCGCCGAAGCCGTGGCTGGCGCCATACAGCCACAGCAGGTCCTTGGAGCCGGGGCTGAGGTGATAGGCGTCCGTCCTCCAGTCCTGGCGGGCGGAGAACAAGGGGGTCCAGTCGTCATCGCCGCTGATGATGAGAGCGGGCGTGGTCATCTTGTCAAACTCAGTACTGTTCAGGATCGGCCAGCGTTCGTTTGCGTACTCGGCGAGGTCCGCCCCGCGTCCGGGCGTTCCCATCATGACGCCGACCTTGATCCGCCCATCGGGTAGGTATGCCTGGGAGCTGTCGCGGGGGTCGGTGACGGTCTCGCCGCAAAGCATGCCCACGGTGTGGCCACCCATGGAGTGCCCCACCGCGGCGATGCGGTTGCGGTCGATGCGCCCGCTGAGCCCGGGGACGGCCGCTTCGATCTCGTCGAGGTGGTCAAGGATAAAGTGCATGTCGGTGACGCGGGAGCGCCAGTACAGCGGGGTCTCGAAGCTGTCTGCTTCGCGCAGGCCCAGGGTCATGGAGTCCAGGTGGGTGGGCTGGATGACGACGAAGCCGTGTGCAGCCCAGAAGTTGACCACAGGGCCGTAGCCGTGAAGCGAGGACACGAAGTTCGACGGTCCGTTGCCGTGCGACATCAGGATGACGGGCAAGGTGTCCCCAGTCGCGGGCGCGGAGACCTTCAGCTGTAGGTCGACAACCCGCTCGGGAATGTTCAGGACGAGCGGGTGATAGGTGCTGACCGGCACAGGGTCGTTGACCGGGATGCCGGCGGACTCGGTGAAGGGGCTACTCATGGGGTTCCACACCTTTCGTGGGTTGGTTCAGGAGGCCCTGCAGATCATCAAGTTGCCCTGCAGGAGTTGTTGCTGCGCGAGGTTTGTACTGGGGAGGTACGTGTGAGCCTGAAGCACGCAGAAGCATTCAATCAGCGGTTATGTACCTCTTTGACACGACATCGGCTGTGCCGCGCACGACGTGGAGCCGCATACAGGGCATGGCGCGTTCACGCGAGGGCGATCGCGTGGAGGGGCCTGGCGGCGGTTTGGTTCCCCGGAGCTCGGGGAGGTCGGGGCCGCCCTGCAAAAGCCGGCGAAGGGACTTGGGGCTTCAGGCCGCCGGGTTGTCTCGGGCTGTGATCAAAAGGTGATCGGCCGTCTCGCCACCGACGCCGCTCAAGTCGCCGGTCCAGGGGCCGTCCGGGCGCGGACAGTGTCCGGACTGTAGGACGTGACGGGAGTGGGCGGGCCTAAGGCGCCAGCGGCGTCCACGGATGCACTCATGGTGAGGGGCTCCTTCTGTGACTTAGTCCGTCGCTGGCCCCAATCGAGCGACAGCAGGCGAGCGGTCCGACGCCTCCGACCTCAGCTACCCTGAAGCGGAACGCCGCTCCTCATTATTCGGATCGGCGTTCCGCTTTGTCAAGCACCGTCGGAGGGAGGCCCGGTGTCCAACGAGAACCCGGCGGGGAAGACCCCGGCCCAAAACAAGCGGGCCGACGCGGTACGCAACCAGCAGACACTGCTTGCCGCTGCCGCCGAAGTCTTCGTCACCTCGGGCGTCGACGCGCCGATTCGCCAGATCGCGGCTGCGGCGGGTGTCGGGATGGGGACGGTCTACCGGCACTTCCCAAACCCGAGCGGACCTCGTCACTGCTGTCTACCGTCACCAGATCGAAACATGCGCCGAGGCGGGTCCGAGCCTGCTGGCCAGTGTCGTCTCTCCGTTCGATGCGCTTCGTCAGTGGACCGACCTCTTCGCCGACTTCCTGGTCACTACCGGTAGTTCGTTAAATCTGGCGGTAGAGGTCAATGCCGTGTCCGGTGGTGACCGCGTCGATCAAGGCCTGGAGCTCGGAGGGTGGGTCCCTGTCCGTCCAGGCTCGCCACCATCGGGTGAGGGTGGTGGCGGGGGTGAGCCAGGAGCGGATGGCTCGTAAGGCCTTGGGCCAACAAGGTTGTTGGGGCTGGTGGGACGGGGCCGGTCCCCCTCTCTGGCCCTTCGTCGGGGCGCGGGTCCGGCGCGGTGGTATCTAGGGGTCCTGGTGGGGTGAACCACTGGTCCCATCAGAAGGAGAAGGCGCAGTTGACCAGAATCTGGTGGCGGCGGATGGCACGGTCGGAGCGGACTTGGAAGTCGGCCCGGCCGAGTTCGTCCTTGACCTGCTTGTAGCTCTGCTCGATCCAGGGCCGCAGGCTGTAGAGGCGGACGATCTCGGCGAGGCCGGCCGGCGGGTGCGGGCCGGTGGCGGCGTGGGTGCGTCGGGGTGAGGCAGGTTGGTGGCCAGGTACCAGGTGGCCTTCTCCGGCAGGCTGGCTGGGTCGGTGGTGGCCACGACCAGTCGGCAGGGTGAGTCGGGTCCGTAGCCGCCCAGGCGGGCGTCGGCGGCCCACCAGGTCTCGGTGTTCCCGTCAAGGAAGTGACGCTCCACGGGCGTCCAGTCGCCTGGACGCCTGGCATCGCGCCAGGTCAGGGCGTGGGCTGCTTCGATGGGAGTGTGCGGCTGGTCGGCCGGAACCCAGGTGCCGCGGTGCGGCTTGAGGGCCACCACGTAGGCCAGGCCGGCCTGGCGCAGTGCGAGGTACCAGGTGTCGCTGACTTATGCAGGCGCAGTCGGCGACCACCGCGCGGCAGCCGAAGCCCGCCTCCTTCCCGCGGGCGGCGAGGGCGGCGGCCAGCTGCGGTTTGGTGCGGAAGGCCGGGTCGGAGCGGCAGCGGGCGAAGTGGTGGGCGGGGGTGTAGGGAGTGGTGTGCAGCGGGTAGTACACGCGGCCGTCGGTCCACACCGTGGTCACCGTGACGATGCCGTTGTCCGTCTTGCCCAGCCGGCCCAGTCACTGCCTGCCCACGTGTGCGGTGGCTGGGCCGTCCTTGCGGTCCCCGGAGTCGTCGATCACGATGACCCCGCCGTCGTGCGGAGCTGTCGCCGGCTGCTCGCGCAGCAGTTCAAGCCGCCGGTCGTTGACCTGCTCGGCCTCCCAGGGCGATTCGGACAGGAAGAACAGCAGCCGCTGCACCTCCGGCATCCCCGCACGGGCCACCGGTTCCGCCCCGGCCAGACAGGTGATCGTCTTGTTCCGTTCCCGTGGCGCCAGCAGTCCGGTCAGGTACTCGCGAAACCCTCGCCGCTGGGCGAGACTGAAGAAGAGGCCGTCGAACCGGGCCGCGTAGTCCTCCAACGGCCCCGGCGCAGGCGGACACGGACGGCGAGCGGTCATCTTCAGCCGCCCCCAGCAAGGCAGTTGACTCCTACCACCGGCGTACGACCAACCCGACCGGCCGTCAACCCACACCACCGCCGGATTTAACGAACTACCGCTACTGAGGTGTTCGTTAGTTCTGTGGGTGTAGGGCGCTTTGCGGTGTGAGTATCTTGGCGTGCTTTCCGAGTCTCAGTCCGTTGTTTCCGAAGTCTGCGTTCCGCCGCTGACGCGACCGCAGTTGGCCGAGGCCCGACGTATGCGGGCGGTGGAGTTGTTCGAGCAGGGACGCTCTCATGCACAGATCGCGGGAATGCTGGGGGTCAGTCCCGAGAGCGTGCGGCGATGGAAGCGTCAGTGGGAACAGGGCGGGGGCCGCGGCGCTGCGGCGGTCTCCGGCCACGGGGCGGCCGCCCAAGCTTGATGACGCCCAGGTCGAGCAGGTGCGGGCCGCGTTGGAGCAGGGTACCCAGGCGCACGGGTTCGAGGCCGATTTATGGACCTTGGAGCGGGTCGGGCTGGTGGTTGAGCGAGTAACCGGGGTGAAGCTGGCACGGGCATCGGTGTGGCGGCTGCTGACCGGGCGACTGGGGTGGAGTCTGCAGCGCCCCCAGCGCCGGGCGGTCGAGCGGGACGAGTCCGAGATCGCCCGATGGGTCACCTATGAGTGGCCACGCATCAAAAGGGGGCAGTGAAGAAACGTGCCTGGATCGTGTTCTTCGACGAGTCGGGCGTGTCGCTGCTCCCACAAGTGCGTCGCACCTACGCGCCCCGCGGCCGAACTCCCACGCTCCGGCACCGGCTGAACTGGAAACGCGCCTCGATGGCCGCCGCTCTGGGATGCCACGCCGCCGACGCCGAACGTGGTCCGCGATTGTGCTTCCATCTCAAGCCGGGCAGCTACGACACCGCCACGCTGATCGAGGTTCTGGAGCAGGTTGGAGCGTTCTATGCCGGGGAGTCGGTGGTGCTGGTGTGGGACGGGCTGTCCGCGCACTGGAGCCGGGACATGCGCGCCTGGGTAGCCGGGCAGGACTGGCTGACACTGGAGCGGCTGCCGACCTACGCGCCTGAGCTCAACCCGGTGGAACTGCTGTGGTCGGCGATCAAAACACGCGAGCTGGCCAACCTCGCCGGCGACCATCTCGCCGATGTCGCCGACACCGCCGAACGCGGCATCCACCGGGTCTCCTCCGATGAACAACTCCCGTGGTCCTTCCTCACCCACACAGGACTGACGATCCATACTCAACCACCACACAACTAACGAAAACCTCAGTAAGATGTCGGGCTCAGCCATGCCCCGACCCTATGCGTTACGCGAAGAACCGTACCCGGCGTACCCCACATGAGACTCAGGGACGGGGGCTCGGCCACCGCTGCTCTTGAACTACGGGACGAGGACAAGACGGCCGCGCAACCCGCCTTCTGCGAGGGCCCGGTGGGCCTGGGCGATTTCCTCCAGCGGGAAGGTCTGAGACACCCGCGGAGTGAGCAGGCCGGTGCCGGCGAACGCCGCTAGCTTGGCCAGGCGCTCACCATCGGTGTGCCAGGCCAGATTGGTCATCCGCACCTGACGGCGGGCCATGGGCGCGGAGTTGAGCAGCGACACAAACGCGCCGCCGTGCCGGACCGCGTCCGCCGCCCCAGCGGCCATATTGGCCGCATCGATCACACCGTCCACACCACCCGGCACGAGCGCGAGGACCATGGGTACGAGGTCCTCCTCGCGTGAGACGAACAGCTCCGCGCCTGCCTTGCGCACCAGTTCCTCGTCCCCAGCGCCCGCCTGGGCGACGACGCGCAGACTCCGCAGGCGCGCAAGCTCCAGCGTGTAGAGGCCGACACCGCCGGCCGCGCCGGTGACCAGCAGCCACTGGCCCGGCTCCAGGGCCAGTGCATCCAGCGCCTGGTCCGCGGTGGTCGCGTTCAGGCCAAGCGCGGCCAGCTGCACGAGATCAGTTCCGGCCGGGGCGGGAGCGAGTTCCCAGTCCTTGAGGAGGACGTACTCAGCCTGGGTCCCCAGTTCCCGGTCCAAACGCTCCTGGGTACCAACGACCCGGTCACCGACGGCGTACTGCGTGACGCCCTCGCCGATGGCGGCGACGGTGCCCGCCACGTCCGCACCCAAGCCATACTGATCACGCTGAGCGACAGCTCCGTACTTCACGTTCAGGCCCTCGCGCACCATGACGTCGGCGAAGTTGACCGATGCCCCGGCCACCTTGACCAGCACCTCTCCGCGGCCCGCCTCGGGGGTCGTCACCTCGACAACCTCAAGGGCCTCGGGCCCGCCGAACTTCCGCACCACTGCTGCACGCATCCGCTGCTGCCTTCCTGGTCTTGTCGGTGTCCAACTGCGCTCGTGCAGCTGGACACGGAATCACCCCTCCGACGGTGCGCGAGTGGTCGACGGTGAGCCAGGCCCGGCTTTACCTGGTCCCAGCAGGACCAGGTAAAGCACGAAGCGGAGGGCGTAGCGTGGACGGTGTGGAGACGACGATCGGCGAGTTCCTACGCCTCCGGCGCGGGCGCATCTCGCCCGAGCAGGCAGGGCTGCCGCCGAGCCACACACGTCGGCGGGTGCCGGGGCTGCGGCGGGAGGAAGTGGCGCTGCTCGCCGGGGTCAGCCCCGACTACTACGTCCGCCTGGAACAGGGCCGCACACCCCACGTGTCCGACCAAGTGCTTACTGCTGTCGCCCAGGCTCTGTCACTCTCCGACACCGAGACGGAGCACCTGCGCAACCTCGCCCGCTCTGTACGGGGCGCCACCCCGGCACGGAAGACCAGCAACGGATCCGGCGGGTCGCCGGACGAGCCGCTCGTGCGGCTGCTGCACACCATGACCGGCACCCCCGCCCTGCTCCTCGATGACCGCCTCAACATCGTCGCGGCCAACACAACCGCCGAGGCCGTCTTCGACGTGGCCGGCATGCCCGAGCCCCGCAACGCCGCCCGCCACCTCTTCCTGCATCCCGAAGCGCCGTCGCGCTACGCGAACTGGGACGCGATCGCCGCCGAGACCGTAGCTCAACTGCGGCTGCTGACCGGCCGCCGCCCCGACGACACCCGGCTCGCAGCGCTCGTCGGTGAACTCGCCATACGCAGCGAGCCCTTCCGGGTCCTGTGGGCTACTGGCGACGTACGGGAAAAGCGCCTGGGCGTCGCCCGCATCGTGCACCCCACCGTCGGCACACTCAGCTTCGACTACCACGCACTCGCCGTACCAGCCCGACCGGACCGCACCCTGCTCGCCTACCTGTCCCAGCCCGAATCCGTTGAGGCTCTGGCCATCCTGCTGAGCTGGACAGCCGAAGAGACCGCTGAAACGCACTCCCAGCTCAGCCAGCCCGGCCACTGATCATTGACGCGTCCGGATTGAGAAGTTTTCATCCTGACTTCGCAGGTCACGGGGCTGGTGTGTGCCTGCGGTGATGTACTCGCGCCGGTCGGGGGCGTGATCTTCCGTGGGAGATCGTCTGTCACCGGTGGATTTCGGTGTTCGCGAGGACGAGCAGGGCCCGCAGGAGGGTGGTTGCGTGCCGGGCGTTCATGCGGATCTTGGTGAGGAAGCGCCAGGACTTCAGGTTCGCGAAGCCGTGCTCGACGGCGGCGTGTTCGCGGTTGAGCAGGCGGTTCGCTTCCTTCTCGGCGTCGGTGAGGCGGTGGTTGCGGGTGGCCTTGCGGCCGGTGATGACCACCGGGCCGTCGGGGTCCTCGTCCAGGCCGACGAAACCGAGGTCGGCCAGGGCTCCGAGTCCTGCCGCACGCAGATGGCCGGTGATCTTGTTGTGGCGAGCGGCGGTGATCTCGCTGGACCGGCCGGGCTTGGCCGCGGAGATCCAGATCAGGTTGCCCCTCTCGTCGGTCAGCGCGAGAAACAGCAGGCCATGAACCTTGTGCTTGCCGGAGCAGTTCTTCCGGTTGTCCGCCCCGGTGCGACGGCGGCGACGGCGCCGGACCCTCCAAACAGCAGCTGCGCAAAGAGCTCGGCGACGTCCTGTGGTACACCGCCACCCTCGCCCGCCTCCTCGGCCTGGACCTCGAAGACATCGCCGCCGCCAGCCTGGAGAAGACCAAGGACCGCTCACGCGCCACCCCCGACGACGAACGCCCTCACTTCGACACCGGTTACCCGCCCCACGAGCAGCTGCCCCGGCGCACCACCGTCACCTTCACCCCCACCCCGAGGGCGGATGGCCGCACCGTCATCGTCCTCACCCGCGAAGACGGCACCCCGGCGGGCGACCCACTCACCAGCGCCAGCCACATCGAAGACGGCTACCGCTTCCACGACGCCTTCCACCTCGCCCACGCCGCCGTGCTGGGCTGGTCACCCGTCAGCCGCTTCCTGCTGGGCTGCAGACGCCGCAGCCGCCCCGGCATTGACGAAGCCGAAGACGGCGGCCGAGCCATCGCCATCGAAGAAGGCATCAGCGCCCTGGTCTTCTCCTACGCCAGCCGCCACCACTACTTCGAAGACGTCAGCCGCGTCGACCAGGAACTGCTCACCACCATCGACCACATGACCGCTCACCTGGGGGTCAGCGTGCTGCGCGCTGCCGACTGGGAGAAAGCCATCATGACGGGCTACGCGGCCTGGCGGCAGCTGCGCAAGCACGGCGGCGGCCGCCTCGAACTCGACCTGGACACACAGAGGCTGGTCTTCCTCGAGCCCTGATCCGCTACCGCCTGGAGGCTGATGGCAGATGAGACACGGCATACCAGGACGTGAGGGTGTCAGCGGGCACAGCTCGCCAGGTCCACCGTGCCGACCGCGGCCAGTTGCGCGGACCGGGCCGCGCAGAGAACTTCGTCTTCTGCCGCCACATCCCTCCCAGCGGGCGCACCGCCCGCAGGAGCCCGGGCCGCCCCGTGGCGGGGAGGTGGTCGGCGACTCGGAAGCAGATCTGCGGCGGTCCAGGAAACGGATGCACTCGGCAGCTGCCGGTTATAGGCGGTCAGGTCGCGGCGAGCCAGCAACGCGTGCAGCTCACATCGCTGACCGTCGGTCAGCTCGTCACGCAGGCTCCTCGGCATGACGTCCGTCCCAAGGGGCACCTACCCAACGCAACCGACTTCACCGGATCCGCTTAGGTCTGTTTGCGGGTGTGTGACCAGGGGGGGGTGGCGTCGCATGGTGCTGGTAGGCAGGGTCCGGCGGGTGGCCCCAGTCCAGGACGTGGAGGCCTGTGCTGTGGATGAGGCCAGCGTCGGGTTGGAGGAGCTGGATGGGGGAGTGTCCGTGTCTGCGCAGCCACCTGAGGCGGCGTTGCTGTTCGGCTTGGCTCAGTGTGTGCCAGTGGTCGTAGTGGATGCCGGGGGCAGCGTCGGGGTTCTCGCGGGCCCAGGCGCGCACGAGGGTGGTTTCGTCTGGTGCGCTGTGCAGGGTGATCAGGGCCCAGGCGGTGTCGTACGCCAGCGTCGGCCCGTGCCGGGCCATGAGCCGGCGGGTGCGCAGCTGGCGCACAGGGGCCAGGAACCAGCGTGCGGTATGGAGTTTCATGCCGGTGTGCTCCCGGGATCGTGAGGGCGGTGCCGGAGGGCGGTGGCGGTGGCCAGGCGCTGGTGGCCGAGGGCCGTGAGGGTCTGGACGAGGGCCTGGACGAAGACCTCGCGCTGCTGCGGGGTGTGCAGGGTGGTGACGAGGTCGTCGGTGAAACGCCGGATGTCACCGCGCAGGTCGTCGTCCTGCGCCTCCTGTGGAGCAGGCAGGCCCTTCAGTGCCTGGGCCAGGTTGTCGAGGTCGTTGAAGCGGTCGGGGAACTGGGCCATCCACCACACGCGGCGTAGGTCCGGGTCGGCGAGCACCCGCTGCAGCTGGGCCAGGCGATGCAGCTCCTCGCAGTGTTCGAGGTCTGCCGCCTGCTGCCGGCGGGCATGTTCCTCGGC
Organism: Streptomyces sp. 5-10; assembly: GCF_014712245.1. Classification (NCBI taxonomy): domain Bacteria; kingdom Bacillati; phylum Actinomycetota; class Actinomycetes; order Kitasatosporales; family Streptomycetaceae; genus Streptomyces; species Streptomyces sp. 5-10. The sequence continues at coordinate 22,051 of NZ_JACVYG010000033.1, read as the reverse complement.
CAGGGCGCGGTCCGCTGCCGCGACGCTCAGCTCGGCCATGCCGCTGACCTCCAGCCCGGGCATGGGCCGACCTCGTTGTGACAGACAGGAGTTGATGTCGTCGTGGGCCGCTGCGAGATCCAGAACGGAGTGTCGGCACAGGATTCCCGCGGCCTGCCGGCGCAGGTGCGCACGCGCCGGCATCGCCAGGTCGCCCTGGCCCGTGTCACCGTGCGTCCACTGCCAGCTCCCTGTGATTCGGACGGTGAAGTACACACTGCTGATGTGGCTGGCCATCCGCTCGTCGCTCAGTACGAGCGGATGAGCCGTGCTCGCGCCTGCCGCATCTGCTGCGAGCTGGGCCGGTCTGCTGCGCCGGCGCAGCAGACTCACGCCGTCACGGCGGCGCCGTCACCGCCGGACCGCGCCATGGCGCTGGGGCTCGCAGGGGAGGCCACCTCGGAGATCAGCTGGGCGAACAGCTGTGCGCGCCGGGCCCGTCCCAGCTCGGAGCTGTCGGGCGAGCCCACCAGCAGGCCGGAGGGGCCTTCCTGGCCCAGATAACCGCGCAGCACCTGCGCCGCCAGGGGCAGGACCTGGTCGTCCTGGAGCTTGGGCGAGTCCAGCCAGGCCGCCAGATGCCGATACGCCGCCTGCGCTGCCGTGGGCTCCTGCAGGGCCGCGCGCCAGCCGCGGACGAACAGCTGACCGGCCAGCACATCGGGAGCGCCGACGGCCTCGCCGGTGCACTCCTGGTTCGCGGGCAGCGGCAGGAGGATGTCGCTGGTGATGTCGGTCAGGGCCAGGAACGTGCCCGCTCCGGCCTTACGAATGGTGCTGTCGCTGGATTCGGCCCATTCCACGATCTCCGACAGCACCAGGACGCGTTGCTCGGGAGTGCTCACCAGGGTGCGCACCGCGTCGGCGACGGTGTCCCGGGCCTGGTCGTCATCGCGGGAGGCCAGCAGCCGCAGCCGGGTCAGGGCGACCCGGGGATACCGCTGGCCCAGCTCGCCCGCGCAGACCGCGGCGACCGCGGCGATCAGCTGTTCGCTGGTTGTCTTCTGCTGGGCCCAGTCGTACAGCTGCTTACGTACGGCGACGCCGGCGACCGGATGGAGCGCCATTGTCTCCAGGATGTGGATGGCAAGCTGACGGTGCGCCACGCGGTCGGTCTCGATCCAACGCCTGGCCACGGACAGCACGGTCGATCCGCCGGGCAGCAACGCCAGCGGCACCAGACAGTCGGCGATGCGCTGCAGATGACGAACGGCGATCTTGTTGGGTGCGCTGATCTGGGAGGCCCACTCCAGCAGTACGGGCCGTAGCTGAGGCCGCTGCCGCCACACATACTTCAGTGCAGCCTCGGACAGCCCACGCTGCTTCTCCTCCAGGGAGATGCCCTCGTCATCCCTGTACGAGGCGCCGATGGCGGCCAGCCGCTTGTCCAGGTCACGGCCGGACAGCGCACCGCCACACGGCAGCTCACCACCGACTTGCGTGAACAACTGGTCCGCAGCCCCCAGTACGACGGCGGCCGGAGCTCCATCCAGCAGGGCGGCCGCAATCAGCAGCGCGCGCTCCTGCAGGTCTCCCGGCGCGGAGTGCTCCTCGAACCAGGTTTCCAGGTGCTTCTGCCAGTCGGTGAACTGCTTGCCGACTGCGGACTGGTCGTCGTCCTTGGCCTCGGCGATGAGGCGTGCCAGCCGGGCGCCGTCGGATGCCGGCGCCTCGGGGGCCAGCAGGTCGTTGAGCGGATCGTGCGTCAGCCAGTCCACCCGGCCAACAGCGAGGTGGCGCAGATGAGCCTCGGCGACCAGTGCGGCCGAGGGGCGTGCGAGGTGCACGGTCGGCACGGTCGCGAGGGTCCTGGGGTTCCAGCCGTTCGGATCGGCCAGGATGACCAGAACGGCGTCGGCGGCCTGTGCCTGCTTCTGGTAGTCGGCAAGTCCGGTGTAGAAGTCCTCCGACAGATCGCGGTAGTCCGTCAGATCCAGAACGAATGCGCGCCCCTCGGTGTGTGGGATTTGCTCGGTGCGCGGCTGGTCCCAGTCCAGGACCAGCCAGCTGATCTGCTTCCTGGGCACCCCCGCCTTCCGCAGCGCATGCAGCGCGGCGGTGCGCCGTCCCGTCCCGGCCTCCCCGCACAGCACCAGGACGTTGCTCTTGCCGTAGGGGCGGCTGAGCATACTGACGGCCTGCGCCACTTGGCCGGATCCCTGCGGCCCGGGGGGATCGACGAACGCGTGTTCCGCGAGGTCCAGTTCGCCGTCGTCGACACTGGCGCTGCGCAGGTACTGCCAGCCCCGGACGTACTGGTGGTGGTGCTCTTCGTAGTCGCCGGCGACCTGCGTCACCTGTGCCTGGCCGGACGCTTCGATCTGCTGCTGCACCGCTGCGGTGCCCTCGGCGTCGGTCATGACTGCTCCTGGCTGGGGATGTAGTCGCGGCCGACCTGGATCAGCCGGGCCTTGCCGCTGGCCTTGCCCTTCTGGCGTACGGCGCCGCTGCTCTCGTTCGCGGTGGTGTCCTTTGTGCTGTGCTGAGCGGCCTGACTGGGGCGGCCGTCGGGTACGGCGCCGTTGTCCTGTGCGAGGTAGGGGGTGAGTACCGAGGGGAGCAGCCCGGGGACGAAGAGCCAGCAGATCTGCTCAAAGCCCGGCTTGCCCTCGACGCGGGCGGTGGCTCGGTGGAAGTGATGCTCCTTGAGAGTCGGCGTGCGGCCCGCGGCGACCGTGCGGCCAAAGACGGTGTCCGACACCACGGCAGCCAGCAGCTCTCCGTGGTCCACCGCGGCGGTCATGGCTCGGCGGGCCGCGTCGCTGTCGACCAGCCGGCAGGCGTCGTTGACCGCGTCCCCCCGGTGCTCCGGCGGTGCCAGGGGCCCGACATGCACGCTGGCCCGCAGCCGGATCGTCGGCGCGCTGGCCAGCCGGGTCTGTTCGCGCCGCTCGAGTGCCTGACCGAGGTGGACGAGGAGAGGGTCGATCAACCGTGCCGCGTGCCGGGCCGGCAGCACGAAGATGGCACCGTCGCCACGGTCCTTGACGGCGCCGAGCAGCGTCGCGTCGCCGATCCCGCACTGAGCGAACACCGTCGACAGCATGCTGTCCAGATCGGCCCGCGCGGGCGCCATCTTCGCCTCGGGGAGCTTGCTGTACTCCTTCATATCGACGGTCAACAGAGCATGCTCCGGCGGCACATCGGTGACGTCGGACGGGACGAGAGAGGGCATGGGCAGCAGCCTTTCCATCGTGTCGGGGAGATCCCGAGCGGGTGTGCTGCCTCATGCTGGATGCGCCCGAACCACGGCGGTGCCCAGAGCTGGGCACCGCACCGGTGCGGTCGGTCACGTCTGCGCGTGAGCGTGTGACTGGATCGATGTGATGTCGCGGATGATGAGTCCGCCAGCGGCCTCCGTGGCGAGCCATCCCTGCTCGCGCCACGGTTTCAAGGCCGTTCCCACGGCGTTGCGGGATGCGCCGATGAGCTGTGACAGCTCCAGCTGCGTCAGCCGCACGAGGCATTCGGCGCCGCCCGCCGACGCGGCCTGGAGCAGCCGTCCGAGCGCCGAGGCCAAGCGCGCGGGCACGGCCGAAGTGGCCATCTCAAGACGTACGGTCTCCGCTTCGCGTACCCGCGCGATGGCGTGACGCAGCAGCGCGGTCTGCAGATCGTGGCGGTCCACGAAGGCCAGGAAGTCAGGGGCAGGGACGATGTGCACCCGGCAGTCCTCCGCGGCGATGACCGACGCGGTGCGTGGCTGGTTGTCCAACACCGCCAGTTCGCCCAGCAGTTCACCCGAGCCGCGTACCGCCAGCAGCGTCCGTTCGCCATGCGATCCGGTGAGCGTGATCAAGGTTGATCCGGAGACCAGCAGGATGACGTGGGTGCCTGGGTCCCCCTGCCGTAACAGCACGCTCCTGGCCGGGCGCACACGGACCGGAGCCAGCTGACACAACTGCGACCAAAGATCATCACCGATGACCGAGACATGCGGCTGATACATACACCCCCCGAGTGTGGTACCCGTCACGCCACGATGTTCTCAAGCAGTGATGTATCCGCTCAACAATCCAATTCCGGCCATGCCTACGGCAGTTGCCGTTAAATCGACTGCCCACTTCACCGCACGGAACTTCCGCTGCGCCAAGCCGGCGAACAACACCAGCCGCTCCGCCTCCGCCCGCGCAGGCTGGCCAGAGTCCATCGCCGAGAACGTCGACACGAGTTCCTCGGCTCCGCTCTGTCCTGGGAGAGGACCTACGAACACCCTGAATCCACCGTGCCGTGGCAGCACAGGGCGGATCGCGGACAGGGCAACGACGAGTGCCGCACCAAGAAGAGCTGCAGCACACGCCAGCGCAGCCACCGACAGCCAACTGGACCCCGGCACAGTCGACAGCGTCGCAGCGTCCACGGCCAACAGGCCGCCAGTCACGCCGCACAGCGTCGTCGCCTTTGTGTCCGCCCGCTGCATCTCAACGAACATCTCCGCTGCCGCATCCCCAAGCCGCCGGCAACCCGTGCAGTCAGCTGGAGTGAACCCCCCACCCATGTCAGCCACGTCGTTCCTCCATTCGGGGCTTCGGTTCTGCATTTGCTCCACACCATGCAGGAATCACGTCGGGGCCTGGGCACACTGCAGTGCATCGCGCATGCCGAACCCGTCACAGTCCGGCTGCGCCGATGCGTCAGGGGCACCGAGCCGGGCCCCTCGGCGTGGGCGCCTGCCCGGCCCTTGCAGATGATCTCCACGCGGGGATGCGCGGTGAGCCACGCGGCGAGCGGTCCCCGCTTCATGTCCGGACAGGACATCGGTCGGGCGATGGCGTTTACCGTCTGTGATCGCAGTGGCGTACGACTGTCCGTGCTGGGTGGCGAAATCATCCGCAGCCCAGCACCCGTGGCGTGCTGGGCTGCGGATCTGGCAGCGACATGACCCGGCGCAGCATGGTCAGCGTCCGCCCCGTCAGTCCCCGTCGCCCTCCGGCCGTGGGCGGCGGGGACTGACGCGAATGGTGGCCTTAGCTGTGCCGTGTCTGTGGCGAGCAGCGGGCGGCACCCCAGCTCAAGGGGCCAGGGCGTCGGCGGGCAGGGACAGGCCGAGCCGGGGCCGACGTCTGGTGCCCGGCGCCGCTGGGCGCCTCGCACACGCCCTCCTCGCCGCGTCCACGGCGCTGGGGCAATCCGGCCGCATTCTGGGCGGGGCTGACGGCCGACGGCGGGGCGGATGCGGGTTGGCCGTCAGCTGGATGACAAGGGCGTTAATGCACTTGCGGTCTCCGACCCCGAGTGTGATGGCTTCATGCAGAAGGCAGTGCGATCCGCGCCCATACGGCCTTCCCGTAGCTGTCGGTCTCGCAGTAGCCCCACTGGCTGGTGAGGGCGTCCACGATGTGTAGGCCCCACCCATTTTCCGCGAGGGGGCCTGGAGCTTGGGGCAGCGGTGGGGAAGGGTCTGGGTCGGCAACGGTGCAGATCAGAGCCCCGCCGGTGCGCAATGGCGACCAGGCCAGCGGAGCCGGCGTGAGCGTGGCCACCAACACAGTCGCTGTCCCCGACCCGCCCCGGCGCGCCTTCCACACCGCGCACCAGCATCTGGACCACCTTAAGCATCCCGGGCAGCTCGAAGGACTCGTCATCGCCATCGACGACTTCGAAGACTTCGCCCGCCACGTACAGGAGCTGGTGTGGAGCGCACTGTAGACCCACAGATCCTGGCCCAGGCACTGGGCATCCACGACAACAGCATCCTGCCCACCCCCGAGGAACTGGCCACACTCATCGCCGAGGCCGAAGTCGCCGCCATCCGCGGCCGCGTCGACATAGGCGACCAGATGCTGGCCACCGCCTGGTTCCTGCACGGGATCGCCGCAGCACGCGTCGGACCGCAATACGGTCCCGTACGCCGCCGCCATGCCTTCGCTGTCAGCGCGCACCTTCTCGAGCTCGGCCTCAGTGATCCCCGCCACCAGACCAACGACACCCCTGACGCCGAAGACGGCACCGCCGGACCGGCAGAGCCGGGCTCGGTCGTACGGGCCCGCCGCCTTGCCATGGCCTTCGGCGCGCAGATCGGCTACCGCCGCTGCGAACAGGACCCCAATGCGACAGCCGTCTTCCGGCAGGTCGATGACCTGCTGGTCACCGAGACGGACCTGGCCGATCACCTGGACACGCTCGCCGTCGAAGCGGGCGTCGCCTTCCTGGGCATGCAGCGCCGCCGCGCCTCTCGGGTGCTGCGCCGATGGCGCACGCAGTTGCAAGGTATCGCGGCCCTGACCAGCGCGGAGAGCCTGCACGGGACCCTGTTCGGGCCGACTGAGGCGGTCGTCGACGCCTGCTCTGGCCTCCTGGTGTATCTCACCCGCGCCGACACGGTTGCTCTGGAACGAGCACGGGGCCGTCTGCGGAGTGTCGTCACCGGGGAGGCCGGCCGCTCGGACCGCTCCGCCCGCTGGGTCGCGGCCCATCTGCTCGAACTCGTCGAGGATCTTCAGGCGGGAAGTCTGCAAAGTCTCCTGCCGGACGGCAGCCCGCCCGCGTTGGCCCGCGCTTTCGCCCTCTCCGACCCGCCGGTGATGACACTGTGGCCGCCCCAGCGGGACCTGCTCACTACGCTCAACCCGCTCGACCCCACCACCCGGAGACTGCTGATCAGTGTCCCCACCAGCGCGGGCAAGACCCTCATGGCCCAGCTGATCATCTGCGGCCACCTGGCCGCCCACCCCGACGAACGCGTGCTGTACCTGTCCCCGCTGCGAAGCCTGGGCCGTGAGATGCGGCAGTCTCTGCGTGCCCGTCTCAGGCTGCTGGGACGCACCCTGGCTGCCGAAGAACCCGACTTTTCCGCCCCTGGCGTCTTCCTCGGGCCCACGGCCGGAGACGTGGACATCATGACGCCTGAACGCCTGATGCACGCCCTGCGACAGGACCCCACGGAGGCACTCGAAGACGTCGGGCTGATCGTGGTGGACGAAGCTCACCACATCCAGCAAGGCCGGCGCGGCTTCCTCCTCGAAGGCCTCCTCGCCTTCTGCCAGTCCCACCCCGCTCCGCCCCGCCTGGTCCTGCTGTCCGCCGCGGTCGGCAACCACGGACACCTCGCCGCCTGGCTGGACGACACTCAGCCACCGGAGAAAGTGGCGTTCACCCAGCAGTGGCGAGGCCCGCGCCGCCTCCACGGCGTCCTGGCCCCGCACGCCTTCGAAGACCGGGCCACCCGCATCGTGCTGCCTCCGCGCGCCAACCGGACCCGCAACACCGAACGCCGTGTCCCCATGGGCCTGCGTATCAGCGTGCGCCCCACCGCAGACGGCACGCTCCACCACATGACGACGGATGCCGGCGAACCGCTGGGGGAGCGCATCTGCCGGGAGAAGACACCCGGTGACATCAGCGGCAAAATGCCTGATTCCGTGACCAACCGGGCCCTGTTCGCCTACGGCGCGGCCCACTTGGCCGACGCCGGCAGCGTCCTGGTGGTCTGCGGCACCCGCAACGACGCGAAAGCCATGGCCGAGGATGTCGCCCGGCACCTCGACCCGCATCCGCCCGCCGCGCCGCTGGCAGGCTTCCTGGCACAGACCCTCGGCGAAGACCATCCCCTCGTCGCCTGCGCTCGCCACGGTGTGGCCTACCACCACGCCCGGCTTCCCACCAAGGTCCTGCACCCCGTCGAAGAAGCCCTGCGCTCAGGCCAGCTGCAAGTGATCTGCTGCACCAGCACCCTGACCGACGGCGTCAACCTCCCCGTGCGGTCGGTGGTCATCCATACGGACGTCGATGACGGCTTCACCACCCCCCCCCGCCCCGGCAAGCACCCCATGTCGCCCGCTCAACTCCTCAACGCCATAGGCCGTGCAGGCCGGGCAGGGCGCGAAAGCGAAGGCTGGGTCCTCCTCGCCCGCAACAACAACCCCAAGGCGGCGGACTTCCGCCTCCTCGCCCCCAAGGCCGACAGCCTGACCGTTCTGTCGGCCCTCGGCACCACGGAGGCCCTCGCCTCACTCGCCCAGGCCGAGGACCTCATCGCCCGCAGCGCCGACGCAATCCTGACGGTGGCAGCGAGCCAGGCCGCCGACTTCATCTCCTACGTATGGTTCATCCTCGCGAGCTACGAGAACATCCCCACTCTCACCCATCACCATCCGCTCGACGCCCTCGACCGACTCCTGGCCATGCGCCAGCTGAAACCCGAGCTCGCGGCCCGGTGGAAACAACTGAGCCACCACGTCACGAACCAGTACCTTGCGACGGACACCGAGGCGCGGCGTCGCTGGACGACGCCCGGGACCAGCATCGCCACCGCCCGCAACCTTGACATTTTCGCCGCCGTCCTTGCCCGGAGACTGCTGGAGGAGGACAGCCCACCCGCGGCCGGCCCCTCATCCCCGCAGGACACCCCGGACCCCTGGGCGCCGGAAACGGACCCATGGGACGACATCGTCGACGACGACGCCTGGGGGCCCGTCTTTGGCACCGACCAAGCCGACGAATGGCCCCTCGAATACGCCTTGGACGCCTTGGCCAGCCACGGAGTCTTCCCCTTCCTGCTCACCCAGACCGAAGGCAAAGACGCCTGGAGGTTCACGCAGAAGCCCGGAAGCAGAAGCGAGCCCGTCACCGTTGACGTCAACCAGGCCGTACGCGACTGGATCGGCGGACACTCCATCCCCAGCCTGGCCGCCGACTGGCTGCCCGGGCTGGAGCCGGAATGGGCTTTGGAACAGACCGTCAGCAACATCAGCGTGACCTTCGAGCACTACCTGGCCTGGACGCTGGGCGCGCTCATCAACCTCGTCAACGCCCGCCTGGAGGAGACCGGGGCCGGCTTCCGCCTGCCCACCGCGCTCGGCTGGCACATACGCCACGGAGTCGACACTCCCCACGCCCTGCATCTGCTCAACCGCGGCATCACCTCACGCCGCCTGGCCCACCGTATCGGCCAGGCCAGCGGCTTCTACCGCCTCAAGGATCTGCGCGACCACCTGCGCGATCTCCACATCGAACGCTGGAGAGACGACTTCGGTGCCAGCCCCTATGAGATCGGCGAACTCCTGGAGTACGTGCGCCACCGCCGGTCACTGATCAATGACCTCCTCGACCATGGCTCCTGCACGTTGCGGGTCACCCTCACCGGCCCCTCACGGTGGGCGGACGAAGTCCGCATCACCGGCGCCGACACATCCCGGCCCGTCCCCTTGATGGTCACCGACAACGGGGAGAACGCTGCCCGGATCCCGGCCGAAGCCCACAACGATGTCCTGACCATCCTCGAGAGCGGGATCGATTTCACTCTCACCCTCACGCACGACGACCTCACCTTCCACCTCACCCGCCAGACATAGAAAAAGGGGGCCGACGCGTGACCGGCGCGATCACCCTCACCCAGCCGGGAGCGCTACGCCGATCAGTCGCGCTCCAGCCGCTGGTGTCGCTGAGGTGGGGGGTAGTTGGTGTGTGGGGTGGTGTGTGAGCTGGTATGTTGGTGATGGGTTGATAACTGGGTTTGGTGGGCTGTGGCTGCTGTGGCCTGGGGCTGTGTGGGCTTCAGTGGGAATGGCCGGGGTGTTGTGGGTGGCTTCTGCGTCTAATAGCCCGGTTGTGTTTTGCCTGGTCAGGGTTGTTTTGACTGGTCAGTGGGGGTGTTGCCCTGTAGCGGTTTTCTTGACCGGTTGTGCATTGTCGTGGGGTTGGGTGCACGGGGTCAGGGGAGGGCGACGGTGCGGTTAGAGGTACGGGTCGGGTCGGCTGCGGTGGAGCTGCGGTCGTTGCAGGGCTGGTTGCGTGCGGATCCTGAGGTGCGCCGGTCGGCCACGGTTGAGGTTCAGGGGGGTGTGCCTGGGCCGGGGGAGACGGGCACGGGGCTTGATGTGCTGCAGTTGGTGACGGGGAATGGGTGGAGTGCGGCGTCGTTCGTGCTGGCGGTGGTGGCGTGGCGGCAGTCCCGGCCGCAGCGGCCGCGGGTGGAGATCCGCCGCGGGGACACGGTCGTTGTCCTCATGGACTGTTCGCAGGAGGAGATCGAGCGGGCGTTCCGGGCGCTTGACGCCGCCGACCCTGATGAGGGTGGCGGTCGGTGAGCGTGCTGCCTGATCCGGGGGCCTCGCGGGCGGTCCTGGTGGGCACGAGCCGCTATGAGCATCTCGAGCAGTTGCCGGCCGTCTCGAACAATCTGCGAGCTTTCGCTGACCTGCTGTGCGGTCCGCTGTCCCTTCAGCTTCCCGCCCGGCATGTGACCGTCGTCGAGGATCCGGTGGCCGCGCGCACCGTGGTGGGTGCGGTGAGGCAGGCGGCGGCCGAGGCCACCGATACGCTGGTGGTCTACTTCGCCGGGCACGGTCTGGTGGATGCTCAGGATCAGCTCAGTTTGGCCCTGCCGCACACCGAGTTCGGCCGTGTGGAGACCGGTCTGCCGTATGACTGGCTGCGTCAGGTTCTCCTTCTGGACTCCCAGGCGGAGCGTCATGTCGTGATCCTGGACTGCTGCTACAGCGGCCTGGCGCTGGGGAGGATGGGCGCCGGGTCGCCGCTTGCCGACCAGGCTGCGGTGGAGGGTAGCTTCCTGCTGGCGGCCGCGGCTGAGACCCGCACCGCCCTGGCGCCGGTTGGGCAGACGTATACGGCCTTCACCGGAGCGCTGCTCGACACGTTGCGCCGTGGGATACCCGGCGGTCCCGCGCTGCTCGATCTCGCGGCTGTCTACCGGCACGTGCGTCTGATGTTGGAAGCCCGGGGGCATCCCGTTCCGCAGGCCCGGGACCGCAACAGTGGCGCCCAGGTCGCGCTCGGGCGTAATCACGCGGATCTTCCCGCCGCGCCGGCCCCTGCTGCGCCCGGCGTGGATGCTGGTGGGCGGCCGTGGCCGGATCCGCGTGGGATCCGTACAGTCACGGGGTTTTTCACGGCTCTGGCGGATGTACGCGTGGTGAGCGGTCTGACTCAGCAGGCGGTCAGTGAGCGCTCGGCCGGACGCATATCGGCCGGCGCCGTCAGCCGTCTGCTTAACCGCAGCACGCTTCCCGCCACCTGGAGTACAACGGCCGCCTACCTCTTGGCCTGCGGCGTTCCCCGCGATCAGATCACGCAGTGGCAGGCCGTATGGCAGCAGCTGCGCGCGCGAGCCGCGTCAGCCCAGGCGTCGGGCCCGGCAGCTTCCGAGGGTGGCGAGCCGGAGAAGAAGAGGGCATGGCCGGGCCGTTTCTCGGTGTTCCGCCGTGAGCGGGGTTATTGACCGGATACGGCAGGGGCGGAGGAGGTTGACGGCTGGCGGGGTGTCGTGTCCGAGTCGTCGGACTCGTTGCCGAACAGGGTGTTCCACCCGGCGATGGCCACAACGGCGACCGCCAGGACAAGGCCCGTGGACGGCTTTTTCCATCGGCTCGAGGCCGTGGACGGCTTCACGTAGTGGCCGGCCCGGTAATGCCCTTTGCGGTTCTTCGCCTTTGCCACAGCTACACGTCCCCGTTCGGTGCGACTGCATTGTCGGGCAGAGTCTCGCAGCGATCGGTCCGTGCCGGTTCCTGAACGGCTGAGTACGGCTGATTCCGCACGCTGCGGGGGCGGCCCGGGCATCTCGTGCTCGGGCCTGTCAGCGCCTTCGTGTGGGGCGGGTTTGTTGTTCGGCGAGGTGGTCGAGTTGTACCGCGTCGAGGGCCGTTTTGGTGATTCTTTCGGTGCCGTCGGTGATGGCGGTGATGGCTGCTTGGCGGATGAGCCTGGTGAGGGACCCGATACGGCCAGCGGTGCGCTGGTGGAGGTAGGCGTGGTGGCGGGGGAGGGTGCCGGGGCGGTGGTGCTGGAGGTCGAGGGCGTTTTCGAGGTCGGTGATGACGTCGGTGAAGGGGTGGGTCTGGCCGTGGCGTGCGGGGAGGGGGCTGCAGGTGATGAGAGTGGCGCGTCCGGCGAGCTGGGCGCCGCGCACCCCGCTGAACAGGGGTGTGGTGGTGACGTCGATGCCGGCGTAGACGAAGGTGGCGTTGATGCGTTCGGTGAGGTCTTTCAAAAGGTCGGCTGCTTCGGCGCCGGTGGTGGTGCGGGGGTTGAGGCGGTGGATCTCGTCGATGAGGACGAGTTGGACGCCGGCGGTGTTGTAGGTGTGGCAGACGGCGTCGGTGATCTGGGCCTGGGTCATGCGGGTGGTCACGGGAATGCCGAGGTAGCGGGCGAACTCGGTGGTGAGGGTCTTGGCGGTGGCGCCGGGCGGGACGAGGACGTAGGCGACCGGGACCTGCGCCTGTCGTCGGCCGGGCGGGGCGGGGTTGCGGTGGGTGTGGGCGAGGTGGCAGGTGCGTCCGACGTGCAGGAGCGCGGTCGTTTTCCCCGCAGCCGCGGGGCCGGTGACGATCAGAGAGGGTCTGGCGGTGGTGGTCTGGTGGCGGCCGAGGATCATCAGGGTGCGCACGTGGCGGGCGAGGGCGTCGATGGCGGGGGTGCGGACGGTGACGAACGCGGAGTGGTAGGCGAGGCGTTCCTCACGGCTGCGGGGCGCTTGGCCGGGCTGGGGCGGGGCTGGTGGTGGGGTGGTGGCGAAGTGCTGCCAGCCCTGCCAGGTGGTCACCGGCCAGGACGGCATCGTCGTGTCTGCCAGGGTGGCAGTGTGTGAGCGGTCATGGCTGCTCGCTCCGGTGGCGCCTTGGATGTTCACCACTTCAGTGCCTCTGCCTGAGCGTCGTAGAGCCCGAGTCCGGTGTAGGGGACGACCGGCATGCCGGCGTCGGTTTCCTCGGCGTCTTGGTCGGGATCTTGGGGCTCGTCGGGCGTGTCGTCGAGATGGTCGAGGCTGTCGGTGTCCGCCGCGGGCACGGTGGGAGTTGGCGGTGGTTGTTCTTGCTGGTCGTGTTCTGTGCGCGGTGGCGGCAGGGGTGTTCGGGCAGGTGTGGTGCGGGTGATCAGGCGGTGTTCGGCCTTGGTGGCATGGCCGGTGCGGGCGCGGCGCATGAGCTGGTCGAGGGCGTCGGCGACGTCGGCCTCAAGGCTGTCGGGGTCGGTGTGGCCGGTGATGGTGGTGCGGATGTGCTGCCAGGTCTGTTCGTTGAACGGTCGGTGCACGTGGGCGCGGTGGATCCATGGGATCTCGGCCAGTTGTCCGTCGGGCAGGCGCAGCCAGATCTGGCGGGCGTCGTGGGGGTTGGTGTGGACCTCCCACTTCCCGCCGCGCGCGGTGACGGGGGACGGTTGCCCCCGGTAGGGGCCGAGGAGGTCGCAGTCGTAGGTGCGGTGGTTCAGACGGATGCCACGTTCGGTGATGGCCTGCCAGCGCACCGGCAGCAATTCGAGGTAGTCGTCCCTGGTCAGGGGCACGGGTACGTAGCCGGCGACCGAGATGAGTGCGGCCCACATCTGGTTCGGTGTCAGCGCGGCCCTGGGCAGGACGGGATGGCGCAGCCCTTCGTGAGGGCGGTGGTGCCAGTGGACGAGCCATTCGTCGAGCAGGTCCTGCAGTTGCGCGACGGTGAAGCACGCTTCGCGTTCGGCGTCACGGCCCCGGCGGGTGAGGTCGGAGCCGGTGTAGCCGGGCAGGTGCTGGCAGAACAGCGAATTGATCGAGCCGAAGGTGCGCTCGATGATGCCTTTGGCGGTGGGGGAGTAGGGCGGGGCGGGCTGCACGCTGATGCCGAGGCTCTCACAGGCGGCGGTGAACGTCCTGGACAGGAAGACTCTGCCCCGGTCGACGATGATCGTCTCAGGGATCACGACGGGGCGGGCGGCCGCTTGCTCGAGACGTTCGTCCAGGGTCAGCAGCCGCTTGTGGGCGGGCAGTTGGGTGTGGGTGAAGCGCAGGGCTCCGGGCCAGGTGGGGCGGGCCGGGTGAGGCACGGCCATCTCGGCCAGGAGCAGGGCCGCGTCCACGGCCTGCGTGCCGCCCGGACACAGCACAGCGGCCAGGATCGCGCGCGTCGCAACATCTACCGCGATAGTCATCTCGGGCCGACCCAGGCTCCCGTCGTCGAACAGGGCCAGGACGTCCAGGCGGGTGGTGTCGATCTGCACCTGCTCCCCGGGGCGCAGAGCAACGGTGGGGGTGTGGCCGCGACCGTCCTCAGTGATGGGTGGGGTACGGCTGGGGCGTGCGGGATGGTCGGCGGGGCCGGCGAGCTGGCGGACGAGCCGGTAGAAGGTGGCCTGCGCCGGCATGGGCACGCTGCCACCGTGACGGTCATGAAGGACCTGCGCGACCCTCGGCATCAGCGCACTGACGGTGCCCTTGGAGCGGCCCCGCTGCTTGCGCAGCACGTCTTTGACCGCGGCGACGACCCGCTCGTCGGCTCGTCCGGTGGGGCTGGGGCCGCGGGTGGTGCGGTGGTCGACGAGCCCCCACAGCCCTTGTTTGCGGTAGGCCAGGCGCATGCGCTGCACCGTCGTACGCGACACCCGGGCGAAGCCGAGCGCGGTCAGCTCCTCGGCCTTGGCCCGCTCCCGCTCGGCCAGCGTGTGCCGTTCGGGGTCGTACTGCGGCCGTACCGCCCCGCCGCTGCCCGGCCCGCCGGGCAGACCGCACTCGACTTCCCATACGTGCCGCTGCCAGGCCAGTGCCTTCTCCCGCGCCGCAGCCGGGGCAGTCTCGAACAGCCCCCACCGTGGTACTGCCTGAGGCTGCTCCACTTCCGCCTGCGCTCCCAGCACGGCGAAGCTCTTATCGGCGAAGAGATGCCCCGCCAACACCGTCTCATCGCCGCCGTCCTCGCCGGCCAGATGCACACGCTGTCCGGCCAGGGCGACGACCTGCCACCGCAATCCGCGGAAGCGGACATGCGCCCCGACCGCCACCACCGGCCGCCCGCTACTCACCCCGCCTCCCCACGCCGGGCACCAGCCTCATCGCCGCCTGCATCCGTCTCCGCGTCCTCCGCGGTTTCGCTGATGTCCCGGGTCTCCTCGTCATAGCCGTCCTCACCCTCGCCGACGTCCTCCTGAAGGCGGCTGGCCGGCACGCCTGCACCGGCATTGCGGAGGGAGCCGAGAACGACCATGGCGCGTTCGTGCAGAGGCGTATCCAGGTTGGCTGTCAACTGTCCGTGCCACAGGGCGTGGAAGACGGCGGGGAGGACCTCGATCGGGTCGCCCGTTGCTTGGGCGCCTTCCAGCAGAGGCCGCGGCCGCGCGAACGCCTCGAGCACTGCGGGCATCAGGCCGGAACGGCCGGCGTTGCGAGGGTGGCGGTAGCCGGCCAGCCATTTCAGGTTGGCGGCTAGGACGTCGTCGAGCGGTGGGAGGCGGCGGTAGGTCCAGCCGATGTCCGCGCATGCCTGCACCACCGCATCGGCGGCCTTCATCGCGCGTTCGCCGCCGGCGTCGGGGTGGCTGGGGCAGTCGGCGAGCAGGGCGGTGCCGTCGGCATGGCGGGCGAAGAGCTGCGGTACCCAGGAACGCACCTGCTCGCGGGGATTGCGCCACAGCAGACGCACCGGCCGTCCCGCCAGGGCGGTCACGGCCGGGTCACGGTCCAGCATCATCAGCTGGATGCGCATCGCGTTCGATCCGGCGGCCACATGCCGTCCGGTTGTAGCTGACCACCACAGGCCCGGCCCCCACCGCCGCCCCGGCACCGCCGGGAACGCGGACACGGGCGGCAGGTCCTCGAAGGCCACCGCCAGGGCCGCGTCCTCCCAGCGCTGCTGCACCGTCTGTCCGACGGGATCGAGGAAGACCGCCTCGAACCGTGCGCTGTGATCGGCCTTCGCCCTCTTCGCCCGGCTCCCGGGCCCGGCTGCACCCGTGTTGATCATCTGCTTCAGCCAAGCCGTATCCGCTGGCAGCTACAGTGGTTTTGGGGATTTGGACCCCGAAGGGGTAAGGCATGCGCTAACGCTTGACGCCTTCCGGCGGGGGCGCCCGGCGGTTTCAGCCGGGGTCTGCCTCGGCCGTCAGAACGTTCCTCAAGACGTCGACGGACATCCCCGCCCACTGGGCCACCTCTTCCAGGGGCACCCCGGCGTTTGCGGCCGACAGGGCGGTCCGCTTCCAGGCATTTTCGATCAGAACGGCGCTGTGGCGGAGGTTGCGCAGCAGCTGCCGGGCGACGTCGGCGGTCGGCCCGCTCTGCACCCCGCGCAGCTGGAGCAGTTGTTCCTCGGCGCTCTCGATCGTTCGGGTGATCAGCGCGCGCTGCTCGGGCGGTACCACCGCCCGCCACATCGTCCCCGAGCCCGGCGCCCGCTTCTCCTTGCCGAGCACCCGTAACTGTCCGGCCATCGTCACCGGCTGATGCTCCCGCCGCACCCACCACGGATCGTTCGCGCAACCGGCCGGACCCCCGGCTCCACGGCGCTGGCGGATGACGGCGCCCATCCAGGCGATCAGCGGACCGCCGTGATCCGCCGCCGTCAGCGGCCCCAGCCACGCGCGCCCGACGCGCTCCCCGAGCCGACGGCAGAACATCCCGTCGGCGGGCAGTGCCCGCGGCCGCCCCGCACCACTGTCCACCCACACCAGCTCCGCCATGGCCGGGTCCAGCAGCGCGTCGGCGACCGCTACTACCTCGGGGAAGATGACCGCGTCCCGCCCCACGATCCGCCACCGCTCCAGATCACCGCCGGAGTCACCGCCCGCTACCTGGTGCAGGCGCCGCGGCCAGATCGTCTCCCGCTCCCAGTCAAGGCCTGATCCCACCACCGCGCCACGATCGCATGTGCCAGAGCGAACACACGCTCCGGCTCAGCCCCGGCCCGCACCGCCCGCCGCACCACCCCCGTCCACCGCCACTGTGCCGCGATCACCTCTGGCAGGTGCCGCACGTCCAGGTGTTCGTGGGGCTGGTCGGCGTCCGCGTCCAGCAGCCACTGCCCGTGCCGCGCACACACCCGGCCCCACCGCGGCGCATACCGAACGACCTGCACGGCGGTTCCCGTACGCTGGGCCGCGCACAGCCGGCAGCCGAATGCCACCGGACCGGCGACCACGCCGCCGACCCGCCACACCGCCGTCGGCACTCCGTCCCCCTCGGCCGGCAGTGTGGCCTCCTCCCGCGCCCAGGACGGCAACGCCCGGGCCAGCACGTCTTCCTCGATACCGCACAGGCCTGCCAGGATCTGCCGCCCGGCTGCGTTCAGCAGCACTTCGGCGTCGGCCCGAGTGGCGCCGCTTTCGTGTTTGGGCTGGTGGTTGCGCCAATGCCAGTACGACCGCAGGGCCTTCGCTTCCAGCCCGTAGCGGCTCGCGATGCGGCAGATCAGTGACGAGGTCGTTTCTCCCTGCAGGGGAGCGGTACGCACGAAGCCGGGATGAGGGAGCACTCCACCACAGTGCCGTGTTTGCCGCTCCAGGCGGGCACTTTCGCAGGGGATGCTCGGTCGTAGCGCTCGGTGCCGCCCCTGCTCGCCTGCCGTTCCTCGCTGCTTGTTGAAGCGGGGTCGGGTTATCCCTTCTCGGCGGCGTTGTCAGTGGCGACGTCTACCCTGGCTGACAGTTGCCCGATGCCTCCCGAACACGGACGAAGCCTGCCCCACCAGGCGGCCGAACTCGGTGTGGAACCAGGGTTGGACACGCAAGATCGAGGAGGCACGATGCGGATCGACGAGGCGTTCGATGACTTCCAGAGAAGCGTCAACGAGGACGTGGGCCAGACCCGACTCGCACGGGACCGGCGTGATCTGTTCAAAAGGGCGCTCATCAGCGAGCCCGATGTCACCGAGGCGTTCGGCTCGGGCTCACTCCGCCGCAGCACCCAGCTCAAGCCCATCAACGACGTCGACATCATCGCCGTCTACGACGCTTCCCAGCACCCCGACTGGGGCAGTCCCGGCCTCAGCGCCGAACACGCTCTGGACCACACCCGCAGCCAGGTCAACCGGCTGCTGGGCAAGACCAACGGTAGCCACGGCAACGAAGTCCGGCTGGCACTGCCGAGGAACCACGCGGTCAAGTGCTTCCTTGACGACCCCGACGACGAGAACGCGTTCACCGTCGACGTGATGCCGGCCCTCCGGCAGGCCGACGACACCCTCCTCATACCGGAGAAGCTCGCCCAGACCTGGGTGTCCGCCGACCCCGAGCACCTGATCAACCTCGTGGCCGACCGCCAGCGAGACTGGGAGCACTTCCGCCCATTGGCCCGCGTCCTGAAGCAGTGGCGTCACGACGTTGTGGTAACAGGACGGATCAAGTCACTTGTCATCGAGGTCCTCGCTCTCGACTGCATGCCCACATCCGGTAACCGCCCCAGCGGACTGTGCACCTTTTTCACCGCCGCGGCAGCACGAGTCAACGAGGGCGTGAGGGACCCGGCCGGCCTGTGCGGTGAGATCCAGCCTGACCTTGACTACGATGGTCTGCAGACCGCGCTTGCCGAAGCCGCCGAGCTCGCCGACCGGGCCTGCGCCGCGGCCGCGGCCGGTCACACCGACCAGGCCCTGCGACTGTGGCAGGAAATCCTGGGCGACTCCTTCCCCGCCCCACCCAAGCCCGCAAGCCCCGTCACCGGAGCCCCGACCCTGATCACCGGTGCACCCGCCCTCATCACCCCTCGGCCGATCAAGGATGCGCCTCAGGGATGACGGCCACCACCGGTCCTCACAAGCCCGCGCAGCCGGCCCCCCTCACGTGGTCGGCCGCCGAGCCACGCCGCTTCGAACGAGACCAGCGCGAGATCACCGCCGCCTTCCCCGACCTCGTCTACGACGCCGAAGGCGCCGGGAGCTGGAACGGCATCCTGCCGCTGTGGCCATTCGAACGGCCACAACCCGCACATCTCACTGACTGGACAGGAACCACGGGGCTCCACGTCCTCATGGTCTACCGGCAGGCCTATCCCATGGCGCCGCCCCACATCTTCCCTCTCGACCCGGTTCCCGAGCCGGCCGAGTGGACGCAGTCGCGCTGGCATGTCAACGGCGACCGCACCCTGTGTCTCCTGCGTGCCGACTCGCTGTGGACCGGCCGGGAGTCCGTGGTCGACCTGCTCCTGAAAGCCGCGGCATGGAAAGTGGAGTACGCGCTGATGAAGCACGAGGCCATCACGCAGATGTCCGACCGCGGCATCGTCGAGGACGACCGCTTCGACCACTTCCTCACCCGCCCGCCCGCCAAGGAGCCCACCCGCAGCAGTCTGACGACTCCGCCCGACACAGCACGAGATCAGCAAGACGCCGGGAGCGGACGTTCGTGCTGATCCTCGTTCCCCATCACGCCGCAGCCACCATCCGCCAAGCCGGCCCCTGGGGCCTGATGACCCTGCGCGGTAACCACGAGGACTTGGCCGTCATCCGAGGGATCTCCACCCGCGACGGCGTGATCCTCCCCGTCGACGCCTCACCGGGCCAGAACCTGCTTGCGGCCAGCGGCGACATCAGCCTGTCCGGCTGCTGGTACCGCGCAGCCCCCATGCTCCATCTCTACTGGCGCCAACTGAGCGGCAGACTCGGCACAGGCATACCCCTGTCCGTGTTCCAAGACCACCTCACCAGCGGATACAAGAACCCTGGCCTCAATCCGTACATCGCCCTGACCTACGCACCGGATGCGAAGGAATCCTTTCCCGATCACGACGTGTCCGACATCGTCGCCTGGCGCATCGGACGCGACGGCGCGTACCCCCTCGGCTCCCTCGTCGAGCCGTCGACCACCGGCATCGGTCAGATCCAGGACCACTGGCCCGTCAGGGACCTTCAAACAGCACGCGTCATGCTCATCGGCACCGGCAGCATCGGATCCGCCGCCGCGCACGCTCTTGCCGGCTACGGCATCGGACACCTCACCCTGGTCGACCCTGACCGGCTTTCCTGGCACAACCTCGTACGCCACACCACCGGCCGCCGTCACGTCGGCCGCCCCAAAGCCACCGCCCTTGCCGAAGAACTCACCTCCCTGCGCCCCGACACCACAGTCGTCCCTCTGGTCCTCGACGTCATCGACGACGCCGACCGGATCAGACCGCTGCTCCAGGAAAGCAACCTTGTCGTTTGCACTGCCGACGGTGTCGCCGCCCGCCGTGTCACCGGGCACCTCGCCCGCCGTGCCAGCATCCCCACCGTCATGGCCTGCGTCCTGCAGGACGGCGCCCTGGGCGAGATCCTGCGGCTGAGGCCCTGGCCCCAGCACGGATGCCTCACCTGCCGGCGCCAAACGCTCGCCGAGCGCGGCAGCATCGATCCCGAACCCGCACTCGATGCCGGATACGGCACCGGCACCCGACACCGGCCGATGACCGCGGTCGGCCCCGACCTCCACCTCATCGCCCATCTCGCAGCCAAGACCGCCGTCGCCACTCTCCTCGAGCGCCACGGCCACCCCGACCAGCGCCTACCCGGCGAACACGGCCTGATCAGCCTGCGCCGACAGCCCGACTGCGCACCGCCCTTCGACCTGAGCCGAACCGGCGAGACCCGATGGCTCCCCGCCACACCACCGCGCCCCGGATGCCCCACCTGCGAACCCCCATGACCCCGCGCCCCGTCACCGCTGTACACCTCACCGAAGAGGCCGCACGTGTCATCACCGACGAGCTCCGGACCGCCGACAACAGCAGAGAGACCGGAGGCATCCTGCTGGGACACCACGTTCACGACGCGATGATCGTCCGGCACGCCGGAACTCCCGGACCCGACGCGGTTCAAACCCCCACCTACTTTCTCCGCGACCTGGCCCACGCCCAGACCCTGGCCGCCCAGGCCTACGCCCAGGACCACAGCGTCTGGATCGGCGAATGGCACACCCACCCCACCAGCCGACCCATCCCCAGCACACGCGACGCAACCACCTACCGCCAACTCCTCAACGACCCCGAACTCGCCTTCCACAGCTTCATCGCCGTCATCCTCGGCCCGCGAGCACCGCACTGGGACATGACCGCCTGGACCTGCCACAACAACACGATCGCCCAGGTCGCCGTACACGGCCCGCCGCAGCATCGGTAACGACCGGATGCCGGCACGATTCACACACAGCAGCGCCACACGCCCCTCACCCCGGAGAGCGCCCATGGAACCTCTGCCCGCACCAAGCCCCACCAGCGTCAGGATCACCGGCGACCACTACCAGTGGCTCAGCGCCTGGACCGGCTGCCTCACCCTCCTACGCGAGAACGCCATCCACACCGCCAACCCCGCCATCTCCGTCGGCGTCGAAGCCGACGACGCAGGCAACCTCGACGACGTCGTCCTGCTGCGCCGCAACCCGCCCCACACCTACACCCAGGTCAAATACACCGTCAGCAGCGCCACACCCGTCAACGAGGAGTACCTCACCAAACCCAGCCCCACGGGCGGCCCGTCGATCCTGAAGAAGATCGCCAAAACCTGGCGCACCTTCACCGCCGACGGCATCGACGCCGACCTCGCGATCGTCACCAACCGAGCCCCGGATCCCCACGACCCCCTCATCGCGGTACGGGACGCCCGCACCCAGTTGCTCCTGCCCAAGGCCGCCGACGGCACCGCACGCTCGAAGACCGGCCAGGCACGAACCCGCTGGGCTCAGAACGCCGGCCTGAGCGAGACCGAACTCCACGATCTCCTCTCCCGTCTGCGCTTCGACCTGTCCCGAGAACTGGCCCACGTATACGAGCAGCTTCAGCTCCTGATGGCCGTCTGCGGCCTACGCAACGACAGCCACGCAGTCGACGAAGGCGCCAACTGGGTCGCCCAGCAGGTCCGCGACGGCCACCGCACTCTGACCCTCGACATGGTCAAAGCAGCCGTCGACAGCCTCAACCTCAAGACAGGACCCGCCTACGCGATCCTGTCAATCGCCACCCTCAAACCCGACCCGCTCGCCGCCGAAGCCGACCACACCATCAACTGGATAGACCGGTTCGAAACCGCCTCCGAGTACACCAAACGCCGCCCGCTCGCCCCCGCCACCTGGGCACAGCTCCAGGACGACATCGAGGCGGCCCCCGCCCGCCTGCCCGGCCGCACCAATATCTCCGTGTCAGGAAGCCTCCGCCTCGCCCCCGCGTTCCTGACCGGTACGGCCTTCCGCATGGTCACCGGAGCCGACTGCGATTTCTCGGGTTGGTGTCGGTGGTGGTGAGAGTCGGTCGCGCTGGTCCAGGTGTGGGTGTTACGGGGCTGGTCAGCGGCTGTTTACGGGTGGGCAGGCCACTGTCATGAGGTGAGAGATTGATGGG